>NZ_DAIK01000116.1:0-231 GCF_002496085.1 Methanosaeta sp. UBA458
ATGCACCATCACCAACAAAATATGCCGTCGCCGATCCAGTCCAGTTGCCCACGAGGTCTGGAACTTGAGCTGTGCATATTCCCGTAATTAGGATGATCAGAAAGATTAGCCAAATCCTTTGCATTGATCTCATTGCACCACTTTTTTTATCATAAACCACCGTTCTATATATTAATAGCGGCTCAAAGTTATCCAATTGCCGCGGAACAAAATTTTCCGCCATTCTTAAAG
>NZ_DAIK01000116.1:258-25303 GCF_002496085.1 Methanosaeta sp. UBA458
TTGCATCAGCTCTACATCAGCCATTTGACATTGAGGATGGGGCAGCCCATATACTGAAACCTATTTTCCTTCATCCATTAGGTTTTTCGGCCATTTCCTAAGTCTTTTCGGATCACTGATTTATGGCCCTAATGATATCAACAGATCTCATATTGATACTAAGGTCTGAGAGGTGAAAGCTGCATAATGTCAAAATTAAAAAGGCTAAATGAGATGATGCCAGGCGAGAGAGGAAGGGTTGCAGTCGTGTCTTCAAGCGGTGCTCTCCGCTGCAGGATGATGGAGATGGGGCTTGTAAAGGGCGCAGAGCTGGAGGTGGTAAGGCTCGCTCCTTCAGGCGATCCCGTGGAGATTCTCCTCAAGGGCTACAGCCTCGCTCTTCGAAAGAGGGAAGCCGTGAACATAACTTTGGTGGTGGACTGACTTGATCAGCACGGGATCGATATCTGGAGGCAGTCTGCCTCTGGCCTTCCTCCCGGAGGGCAGAGCAGGAACTGTGCTTGAAATTCGGGGCGGGCACGGAGCTGTGAGACATCTCGAGGATATGGGCTTCGCCCCTCCTGCCAGAGTTTTAGTCCTAAAGTCCTGCCCGCCGGGTGCCATGCTTGTGATGGTGAAGGATTCAAGAATTGCCCTTGGGCGGGGCATAGCCATGAAGATACTTGTTAAAGGGGTTGATGATCCATGATTCGAGCAGCACTTATCGGCAATCCCAATGTCGGAAAGACTGAGATTTTCAATCGCCTGACTGGGCTATCCCAGAATGTGGGCAACTTTCCCGGCGTAACGGTTGAGAAGAAGGCAGGACGGCTGGTTCATAAGGGACAGCAGATCGAGTTGGTGGACCTGCCAGGCACCTACAGCCTCACCGCTCATGCCGTTGACGAGCTTGTGGCCAGGGACTACATCGTTATAGAGAGACCGGATGTCATCGTTGATATAGTGGACGGAAGCAACCTGGAGAGGAACCTTTACCTCACAATGCTCTTGCTTGAAATGGATGCCAACCTGGTCATTGCTTTGAACAGATGGGATATGGTAGCAGCCAGAGATACGAGGATAGATGTGGAGAAGCTCTCCCGGCTGTTGGGCTGCCCGGTAGTTCCGACGGCTGCAATCACCGGCGAGGGCCTGAAAGAGCTGAAGGATTCGATAGTCGATGTCGCAGGGCAGAAAAGGGCGGAAGGTCCCAAATCTGCAATAAATTACGGAGACGATATCGAGCAGCTAATAAACAAAGTTGAGGAGGTAATCAAAGAGTGCACAGCGCTCAATGGGAAATATCCAAAGAGATGGCTGGCCATAAAGATGCTAGAGGGAGATGAGAGGGTCATGGAACAGACGAGAGCCGATCTATCATCGTCCCAGCTGGCGAAGATTCTATGCATAATCAAAGCCGGAGAGGCGGCAATAAAATGAGCGAATACGCTGAAAACCTGAGCTCTGCCCTTGCGCAAAGGAGATACGAGAGGATAGCATCGATAATGGACTCTACTGTTAAGAAGGGCAGCGAAGAAATATTTACTTTATCGGATATGCTGGACCAGGTATTCTTGAATAAGTATCTGGGCGTACCGATATTCCTGACAATGCTCTGGACGATGTTCCAGTTCGCATTTGCCGTTTCAGAGCCGTTTGTGGTCATTATCGAGAAGATCTTTGAAATGCTCGGGGCCTGGTCGGATCAGATCATATCCAATCCCCATCTGGCATCCTTTGTCTCCTTGGGCATAATCGGCGGCCTGGGATCGGTGCTGGTCTTCATTCCGCCGATCTTCGGCCTCTTTCTGGCGCTCTCGATTCTGGAGGACAGCGGATATATGGCGCGAGCCGCTTTCGTGATGGACCGGTTCATGTATCACCTGGGCCTGCACGGTCGTTCGTTCATACCGCTGATGATCGGCTTTGGCTGCAACGTCCCGGCAATCATGGCCGCCCGCAGCATGGATAACGAAAAGGATAGGATGATCACAATGCTGATCTCCCCACTCATCAGCTGCAGCGCCAGGCTTCCTGTGTACGTGCTGATAGCCGGAGCGCTTTACGGTGCGGCTTATGCTGGAACAGCCGTTTTTGCCGTATATGCTCTGGGAATCATGCTAGCGGTTGCAATGGCCCTGATATTTAGAAGGACCCTCTTCAAGGGAGAGCCTTCGCCCTTCGTCTTGGAGCTGCCCACATATGCCGTGCCGAAAGCGCGTACTGCCATCCTCCATATGTGGTCACGGGGCAAAATGTTCCTGAAAAAGGCGGGAACGATCATATTTGGAGCTGCCATCCTTGTTTGGTTCCTATCTGTTCACCCCTGGGAGGCGACATCCGGCGGCCAGGTGATAGCTGAATCCTACATCGCCTGGATAGGACATGCAATTGAGCCGCTGTTTCAGCCCTTCGGGTGGGACTGGATGGCCGCCGTAGCGCTCCTGTTCGGCCTTGTCGCTAAAGAGGTGGTAGTCGGTACCTACGGCATTTTGCTTGGAGCCGAGGAGGCCAGCCTGGGAGATGCGCTGGTGAGCCAGGGGGTCTTCACGCCGCTAACAGGCTTCGCATTCATGGCCTTTGTACTGATATACGTGCCATGCGTTGCAGTTATCGGGACGATTGCGAAGGAGACGAACTCGATTCGATGGCCTGCCTTTGCACTTGTATACCAAACAGCGCTTGCCTTCATCATCGCAGGTATGATCATCGGTGCGGGAAGGCTATTGGGATTGAGCTAGAGCCGCTTAAGGCCGATAAATGGCGATTATGGAAACAAAATATGAAAGAATTTAGCGTTAGAACAGGAAGATTGCTGGGCATATACGCCCTTGTGTTGGGAGTCGGATACGGAGCACAAGCCCTTGCAGAAACGATTGGAGGCCGGGAATCGTTCCCAGGAGGAATTTTGAGCATTGCGGTTCTTCTGGTGATATCGGCGACATATCTGATGGGAGCAAAGAGCCTCGTTGCAGGCCGAAGAGAAGGGCTGTCCTTTCTCATGGGAGGACTTTTCCTCTCAGGAGCCGTGGGTGGGCTCTATCTGCTTATGACGGGAGCAGACTGGCTAATGTACCTCCTGGGAGAGGTGGAGGATTTCGCGCTGCTGTCCGAGATCTCTCCAGCCACTGTCCTCCTGATCGTAGCGCTGCCTTTGGTGCCGATGATGAGGAAGATGACCAGAGGAATGGCCTGGTAAATAAATGCGGCCTGATAAGCGATACGGCTAGTGAACGGTGCGAGGCCGCAAAGATTGAAATTGCAGGAATATTGATATTAACGTCGATCAAATTTACCTAGAGTAGATATGAAAAGCGATTTATCCAGAAAGGCAGAGGACTACCTTGAGGCTGTCTACGTCATATCCCAGGAGAAGGGGCATGTCAGGATCAGGGATATCTGCAAGGAGCTGGGAACCAAGCCACCTTCGGTCGTAGAGATGGTCAAAAAGCTGAACGATCGGGGATATCTCGTCTATAAGAAAAACGAAGGAGTATATCTTACCGCAGAAGGCGAGGAGATAGGACGCATCATCAAGGACCGTCATGACACGATATTTGCATTCCTGAAGTTCATCGGCGTCCCTGAACAGGTTGCGGACGAGGATGCCTGCGTGATCGAGCATGAGCTCCACACCAAGACCGTGGAGCAGATAAAGAGCCTTGTGAGCTTCATCGAGACCGCTCCCGATCATCCCCAATGGCTGGATCACTTCGCCATTTTCTGCGAATTGGGAAAGCATTCCTGTATCAAGGATGCGAGGCTTAGTCAGACCATGGCAGCTCAAATGGGAGCAGAAATGCGAAGGAAAGCAGATCACTGCGGGAGCAATGATTGATTATAGCTGAATGAAAAAGCGCTTTTTGGGTTAGAAATAAATGGTCACAAAAGCTTATGGAGCGTGCGACCCCAATTATGCAGAAAGGAGGCAGCACGCTATTTTCTTGTTGATTCATCGATCTAATTGCGGCCGATCTCACCCAGATATGTTTTGCTTGTGGCATTTGTGGCATTTGATTCCGATGCGTAGATTCCTGCACCAAGCCACCAGTTATTGTCAACGCTCCTGACATAGCCCAGCTTGAGTTCTTCCTCCATATTCTTGCTGGGATTGGCATAGAGGTAATACAGATAGCCTCTCCCTCTCTTTGCCTGATCAATGCTATTTTGTACGAATCGCACGCCATTTTCGTCTTTTGCATCCAAGCGGTCTGATCCTAAAAGCTCAGGCTGATAGGGCAGCGACAGCACTGTGCCATTGAAGTCGTAGGCAAAGATGTAGAGGTTCCCTCGAACGAATGAGCTGTTCCTGTCATTGAATGCCTGCAGAGCCGCATCTCTTCCGTTCTCCTCTGCGTATTTTGCCGCTTCATCCACGAAGGATACCAGATTCTCTCTTGACTCTAGTGGAAAGAAGACCGGAAGATCTGATAAATAGACGCCAGAGCCCACCCACCAGTTTTCATCAACCTTGGCCGCATAGCCGATCTTCAGCTCATCTTCGGAGCCATGATCCGGATTAGGAAATATGAAATAAGTAGAGTCCTCGCCTCTGCGGGAGCAGTCAGCCAGGTCTTTTATCAAGGCCACTCCATTCGGATCAGTCAAATTGATCTTGTCTTCGCCTATAAAATCAGGGCGGAAGGGATGAGCGACATTTATCCCCTGAAAATCGTACGCATAAATGTACAGATCCCCTCGCACGAACTCGCCAGTCTTATTGCTGAATTGCTGACATGCACTCTCTCTATCCTCTTCACGTGCATAATCACGAGCTTCCTTTACGAAATCGACAAGTTCTGAAATTGATGAACTATTATTCATAGACTTGCTGGTTTTGTCTTCTGCAGCTGATGCGCTGAGTACAATGGCTGTGAAAACGAAAAGCATTGCCCAAAGAGCTATTAGTCTCATAGTTGCTGCAGAATGCATAGATTCATTTAATCGTTTCGGTGGATTTAGATTTTTCAAACTTCGATTCATAAGCTAGAATTCCTGATATGTTAGGATCATGCTGTATTTTCTAATTTAATTTGGGTTAATTGGAAATATGCCTAATATTAGAGTTACATCTTGCGGATGCAGTTGCATCTGGTTTAAAATAGAGGTATTGAAAATGAATGCATTGAATGGCTCAATTGTCATCGCCATGGCAGCTTTGGTGATGATCATAGCTCCTGCCGCGGCAGCTGATGAAAGCAGCAATTTCACCGTCGACGATATCAGCAATTTCTTCCACGCCATGCAAAAGACAGACTTCGGGGATATTGAGATATCAGGAAACAACATCACATTCTATAGCCCGGAAGGCTCTGTCAAATGCAAGGGCGAATACGATTACGTGGGATCCAAGACCATAGACTTTCAGGGATATCCGGTAGAGTGGCATATGTTCAATTTGCGATCGGACAAAGAAGGCTGCTTGGAATACAAACACGTGATAGCGACCGCGGTTCACGATGAGGCCGGGCTTACTCACTGGCATATGAGATACGGCAAGCTGTGCTTTGATATCTTGATGGAAAATCCTGCTTACGGGATGTGGTATCCAACCATGGCTGCCAACGGGACCAATTCCGAAATGGTCTCAAACGCCTACAGTGCCGAGGCTCAGATGATCGGGGCATTTGCCGTCGCAGCCAAACAAGCCTCCAACAACACTCTCTCTCTTGAAAAATGGAGCGGAAGGTGGGTTAACACGGAGCAGCTGCTGGATGATCCTCTCATGGATCCGGTCTACGAGGCGGCAGCCAATACTGCGAATTCTCTGGGCGAGAAGAGCGTTTCGAACTAATTTTATTATTTTTAATGGAGTATTGGTATATGAAGACAATGAGCATCAGACTGATTGCCATAGTTCTCGTCATCGTCCTGTCAATAACCTGGCCAGCCTTGGCAGAAGGCGAAGGTGCAAATGAGGCTATGGACAAGGCGGTTTCTGCATTTGAAAAGTCAGGAGGTGAGCTGGGGGTGCTGGTGGTGGCGCACGGGAGCGATGAGGATTTATGGTGTCAGCAGGTTCGTCAGGTCGTAGCAAACGTATCTTTACCCTATCCGGTGGAGCTGGGATTTCTGGAATTTGTTCCTAATGAGAGCATCGACGATGCAGTTGAAAGGCTTGAATCGCAAGGGATCAGGGATATTATTGCAATTCCTCTATTCGTGTCTTCATACAGCAGCCATATTCAGGAGATCGAGTATGTGCTGAGGCTTAGAGAGACTCTCCCCTCAGGCGAAGATCTGGCTCGGGTGAACACCACTGCCAATATCACCATGACCCGCGCGCTAGATGATCATTCTCTGGTGGCCTACATTCTGGCGGACTGGGTTTCCCAGATGAGCAGTGATCCGTCCAATGAGACGGTGGTGATTCTTTCACATGGAACTGACGAGGAAGGAGACATCCGATCTCAGGTCTGCTGCCAGAACTGGCTTGCAGAGGAGGTCAAGTCTTACCTGCGCTACTGGGCGAGCCCCTCTATCAAGCTCAGAGATGTGAAGTATGCGTTCATTCACGGCAACCAAACCTTATACCCTGATTTGACGGTGGAATCGGTGATGCGAAACGCTTCCAAGGCTGGAGGCTCCTCAGAGGACGGGAATGGGGGCGTGATAGTTCTTCCCTTGATGGTCGCTGGAGGATCTATAACCGATAGCCAGATTCCAAAGCTTCTCGAAGGTTATAGCTGTCGTTACGATAGAGCGACTCTGGCATCTCATCCCAATCTCGCCAGGTGGATTGAGAACCGGGTCAGGTGTGAGATAGGCGAGGGCATGGGAGGCGTCTTGATCATCGATCACGGATCCAGCGATCCGAAGAGGGCTGAGGCAGTAAGAGAGCTGGCTGGTCAGGTGAATCAGATGTTATCAAGCATGCCAGTTGCAGTGGCCTTTGCAGAGAACGCCGCTGAAGAAGAGACCATTCCCGGAGGAATTGCCAGGCTGCTCGATCAGGGGGCCAGGAGAATAATTGCCGTTACGCTGTTCACCGGAAACACCGTCGACCACGAGGAAGCTCGAGATGAGGTCTATTCCGCTATGCAAAGCATCAACCAGACGAAGATTCTCATCACTGCACCGCTGTATGAAGGAATTTGTGCTGAGGTGAAGGGGCCGATCGACGATCATCTTTTAATTGCCGATCTGATCCTGGACCGGGCGAGAGAAGTCAGCATTGATGCAACCAACGAAACGCTGATTTTGGCTCCTTGGGGCAGCTCAACCTACTTCGAGGAGAGCGAGCTTTTGGCCAAGTCCCTGGTTGAGAGGATAAAGGCAAGCTCAGAGTTCAAGGATGTTGGGTTCGGCTTTATGGAGTATCAGGGCAGCCCGAACATAAGAGAGGCTGTGGAGAAGGCCCAGGGCGAAGCTGTGATCGTCGTCACCGTCAACAGCATGGGAACGAAATACGTCGATGATCTGATCGCCGAACGCCTGGAAGGACTCAACTATACCCACAATGGAAAAGGGTTCTATGGCTATTCTGAGAACCTCGATCCTCATCCAAACATCGCCCGATGGATCGAGTACAAGGTCGCAGAGGAGGTGAGGGCTTAAAAACCTCAAAGGAGGCTTGAGGCCTCTTGCACCTCAACTGAACGGATTAGCCAAAACTCCTGCAGGTAATCGCCTCGACCATCGCCGAGAGGCCGGGGCGAACTCCTGACATGCGACTTGCGATTGGATCAGATGGCGACATAATAGCCGCGAATTGTCCATTTGGCATTTAAAATCATAGGACCACAAGCATTTAAGAGTCAATAATTGCGTTTTTTTGTATTTTCAGAAAATCCTATCATTATTAGGGATCAAGTTATTGCCGCCTAACAGAGTATATCGGTACATCAGAGGCCATAAGGACGGATGGAACGTCGGCCATCGGTTTCCTCCTCATAGATGCTCCTTCTGTCCTTTGGACTTTGCCATGGAAGTTTCACAATCGTCGAAGCCTCAAGGCACTGAATACGACAGTCTAACTAAATAGGGGTGTATCATATCATGATGGTTTGTTCCGGCTGCAGATGGGCAGCTGAACTGAGATTTAAAAATTACCTGGAGCAGATGGGCATAGATCTTGAAGGCAGCATCCTGGACATAGCAAGTGGGCCGTTTTCCCTGGGCTGCATTTGCAATGATGTCCATGGACATGACAATTGTCCCGGATTCGTCCGCTGTCTGGAGGAGATGGGAATACCTGCCAGTCTCGCCGATATCAGTCGGCTTGATTATCCCTCCAAGAGCTTTCGCTATGTGGTCACCTTTAATCCACCTTTAAGGCCATTTCGCCAGCGTGGGGATGCTCGATCAGGGATCAAGAGGTTTTTGGAGGACATGCTTCGCATAGCCCAGGAGAGGGTGATTATAAGAAGCAGCACCGTTATTCCCCTTCTGCCGGCCGAGTACGATTCGCTCATTGATAGAAGTGGAGAGAATTTTGCGATCTACAGGGCGGATTGCTATCGTCCTGGCAGTGAGATGTACTCCCAGTGCGAGACTCATTCGATCCCAATCCAATCGACCTCTTAGAATTAATCTGGTCATGGTGATGGAAACATGAGAAATATTGTCCTTATCGGAATGCCAGGTGCAGGCAAGAGCACGGTCGGGGTTATTCTTGTAAAAGCCCTTGGGATGAACTTTGTCGACGCAGACCTCGTGATCCAGGAGCGGACCGGGCTGCGCCTGCAGGCGATAATCGACAGGGATGGGCCAGCCGGATTCCTGAAAGCCGAAGAAGAGGCAGTTCTCTCCCTCAGTTGCAGGAATTCGGTTATTGCCACGGGCGGCAGTGTGGTTATGAGCCCCCGGGCAATGGAGCATTTAATATCGGCTGGTACTGTAGTTTACCTCAAGGTGCCTTTCGAAGAGATAGAAAAGAGGCTTGGCAATATTTCGGGCCGTGGGATTGTTCTTTTTGCCGGCCAGAGCCTCCGCATGATGTATGACCAGCGTGTCTCCCTGTACGAACAGTATGCCGACATCACAATTGATTGTGCCGGCCTGGATTTCGAGACGGTTGTAGGGCAGGTCCTCCTTTGTATATGATCCCGTAGACATCCGCCCCCGGGGAATTGGATCATCTGGCTGATACTCAGGAAATTGCCGTGTGTCGCACAGCAGCGAAAACCGGCATCTTCTGCAGACCTTATCATCACCGGCCTGGGAATGAAATCGGGATCGCCCAGCTTGAACTCGGTGATGGACAAGAGCCCCTCCGGGCACAGCACCCGGCGAAGCTACCCCAGGCAAGCGCTTCTATCCGGCACCTCACCCAGCACCGCCACCAGGAACGCAACATCGAATGATCTCAGTATTGATCGGTCTTTGAAAGATGGTGAATCCAGCGGCAAAGACTGCAAGAGCGCCCAGGATCATTTCAGCATTGCAACACATACTTTCCTTTTTATATCCTCTATTTCCCTTACCGCCACATTTACCCCATATACGGAGGACATTATCTCACTGTTCACAACTGCTGCAACTTCGTCTACCGCAAGAAGTCTTCTATTGCATAATGCAGCGGCCCTGCTGCCAACTAAGAAAGCATGATCAGGCATGTGGGTGTTCATGACAATTGATATTCCCGAAGATGCCAGTTTCTGCACTGCTTCCAGCACAAGCACCTGATTTCCAAAATCAAGGTGTGCCGTTGGCTCATCCAGCAAAAGCAAAGTTGGTTCCTGGGCAAGGGCACGGGCTATCAGAACCATCTGGCGCTGCCCGCCGCTGAGACTGCCAAGCGTTCTTTCTGCAAGGTCTCCAATGCCAACCATTTCAAGCGATTCTCTGGCAATTTTCATGTCCTTTGCGCCCGGAGATGCGAATATGGAAATGTGGGGTGTACGGCCCATTACCACAAAATCCAGAACCGTAAAGGGAAAAACCACTTCATTTTGCTGAGGCACGTATCCTATGCGCCGCGCGATTTTTCCTGCCCCCAGGGATGCTGTATTCTCTCCCATGATATGGACCGAACCTGTAGCAGGCTTGAAGATGCCTGCAATGCATTTGATGAGTGTGGATTTTCCTGATCCGTTAGGGCCGAGGATGCACATGACCTCGCCACTTCTCAGGGAAAAGGACACGTTTTCGAACACATTTTCCTTTCCGTAGGAGTAGCTGAGAGAATCAACCTCCAGGATCAGTTCCATCCCATGCGCCCCCTCTTTATAAGATATGCAAATATGGGAGCACCTACTAGAGAGGTTATTATGCCCAGGGGTATTTCCGTTACACTAACAGTTCTTGCCAGATCGTCTACAAGCAACATGAAAGATGCGCCGCATACCATGCTCATGGGCAGCAGGCGGTTGTAATTGGGGCCCACTATCATCCTTGAAATATGGGGCACCACCAGTCCCACCCAACCAATGACCCCGCTAATACTGACTGCCGCCGAGGTCACAAGGGTTGCACAGATAATGATTATCAAGCGCATTTTGTCCACATTTACTCCCAGGGATCTGGCTTCCTCGTCGCCCAGTGAGAGGATATTGATGCGCCATCTGAGAAGGAACAATACAAGCATTCCAATGAACATGGGTACAGTTATCCAGATCAGATCGCTGTACCTTATGCTGGAGAGGCTTCCCATAAGCCAGAAAACTATCTCAGGAAGTTCGTCATAAGGATCTGCGGCATATTTTGCCAGTGATATGAGGGCAGTGAAAATAGAACTCACAATTATTCCGGATAGAACAAGCACCAGAGTTCCGGTTCCCTTGCTAGCTTTATCCATGCTGATAGCAGCGAACATTGCCAGAAGTCCGAAAATAAAAGCCAGCAGCTGAATCATGATGTGGTTGTCGAATAATAGTATCCCCAGGCATGCACCAAAACCTGCGCCTGAACCCACACCCAGTATATAAGGCGATACCAATGGATTGCGAAACACACCCTGAAATGAGACACCAGCTACAGAAAGAGCGCAGCCTACGAGCATGGCTGCGAGGATCCTCGGCAATCTCACGCTGAACAATACTGTGTGATGAGTTGATGCTGGAATAGCAGTGCCAAAAAATAAAGCAGTGATAGTATTCATGATGTCATCTATTAAAACCGATACAGGTACCTGGTATCTTCCCATAAAGAGAGAAACTATGAGCATCAAGAAAGGCAATAAATACATGACAGTGGTGCCATGGTGCCTGCTATCAGGCATGAGTGCACTCCATCATATGCCCTGGCCACCCACTGGACGATGGCCTGTGGAAAGACCTGTTAGGGCTGGCATCCTCAAAGGACATGCCATAAAAACGCCTGTAGAATTCATCTGCCTCCTTTTTAATGTCAATCCCAAGCTTTCCGGGATGGATTTTGTCCGCAATATAGAGAAGACCTAATATCCAGCGAGGACTGCCGAAATCCCAGATTGGTGGTATCACATAGACCCTCTGCTCTTTTACCGCATCCGCTTCTATGCCATAATACCTGCACAGGCCATAGAACTCATCGAGCGGACGAGAGAGAAAACCGGAAATAAATATGGTTTGGGGATTATGTTCATTTATAAATGCAGGGGATACATTCACACCGGGTTTTCCTTCCCTCTGAAGCACTTTATTAATGCTCTTTCCTCCAGCAAAGGTCACAAGGTTGTTCTCCATTCTTCCTGCATTCAGGGCAAAA
This sequence comes from Methanosaeta sp. UBA458, assembly GCF_002496085.1. Lineage (NCBI taxonomy): Archaea > Methanobacteriati > Methanobacteriota > Methanomicrobia > Methanotrichales > Methanotrichaceae > Methanothrix > Methanosaeta sp. UBA458. Next base: position 11,866 of record NZ_DAIK01000116.1, read on the forward strand.
AGGGGTGAGCCCATACAGTAATAGACTGAATGATCGCTGTTCTCTGCCGCAAGGCTTAGAACTGATTCCATGCGCTTGCCGATAAAGGATGAAAGTTCCTCTCCCTGATGCTCTGCACCTGCCTTTTTGGCGATCAGCCTGATAAACTCGAGATATGAGCATGGCTGTTGTATCAGGCGATGCATTTTCATAAGCGTTTCAGCGTCAGAGACCTCCCGCCAGACCTCAAGCAGTTTCCCTTCGTCAAATATTCCCATGCATATGAGCGCTGCATGTACCATACCAAAAGCCCGGCTTATCCTGTAACCACCCATGAATCCGGCCTCACTGAAATTTTCACTGGCAGCAGTTCCCTTTACCTGGACATTATGCCCACAGCGGCAGGCATAGTCCGTCCAGGGCTTCAGAAGCCTGCATCCCATGGGGCCGTGAAACTCCCTTTCTGCAAGCAGGCTCCCACATTGCGGACAGTAGGTATGCAATAATTCCGTGCCCGGAGAATTGAACAGATATACGTGATCCATGTGCTCGCGTATTGCCCTGCACAATCTTTCAGCATCCCCTATGGAGGGTTCCTGTTCAAGAGGTGTATCCCCGAATGGAATGAATCTCATCAGCTGTAAGGGGATCTCAGAGGAGACCTTAGATAGTGTTCTTGCAGCCTGCAAGACATCGGCTTCATTTCTCCTGGAATACACTACCGACGTCTCTACGTGTACGCCCATTTCAAGAAGCCCGGCAATATTCCTAAAAACAGGAGTCGAGGATTTAGCACCACATGTCCTGTAAATACTATTGGAATATCCTTTGACCCCCACGTTCATGAAATCTATCAGACCTCCAAGCTCTTCAAGCGTCTCTTCAGTGAAATAGCAATTTGTAGAGCAGCCAACAAGCAGGCTATTCTCCTTTGCCTGAACTGCAAGCTCCCTGAAAATGTAATAGTTGGCAGCCGGTTCATTAAGTGTCGAAACCACGCCCTGGCATTCCTGCTCCAGTGCTTTTGCGACTACCTGGGTTGGGCTGAGCGTTGGCCAGCCAAAAGACCGGTTGGATGCCAGCAATCTTGCCACACATCCCTGGCATTCAAAATTGCAGCCGGTACTGAAAACCTGCAGGAACTTTGCCGAGGGATGAAAATGCAGCATTGGTATGGTTTCCACAGAAATGGGATAGCCACCCATGTAGCCAATTTCAGGAGATTGAATTATGCTGCCGCCTTTCTTCACATAAGTCCCGCATCTACCTCTGCTATGCTCGTTGATCTCACAACCGATCTCGCATACTTTGCACTGCATTTCTGCCCCCTCTATTTGCTCAATACCACCCAGAACCCGGAATCATCCCGGACCGTATGGCAGACGAGGTCGGTCTGCTCTGCTGCTTCTTCTATGACCTTCTGGTTTTCCGGGCTGAGGCGTTCCTTGGAATTGTTCTGCCACTGGGGATTGATAGCGGCCATTTTTTCAGATATCTGTTCTCTCAATTCCTTGGTGCCAAAACCTCCGCCTATCCATGCCTGCCCGCCGGGCGCAAGAACGCGGGCTATTTCATTAAAGGCAGCAGGAAGATCATTCCAGAAAAACACGGAACCACGGCTCACAATGAGATCGGCGCAGCCATTTTGGAAGGGAAGCACATGTACATCAGCAATCAAAGGAACAACCTTGTCCGCTATCCTGTGATGAAGAGCTTTCTCCTGTGAAAGCCTGCACATCTCTCTTGAGAGATCAACGCCATAGGTCCGCATTTCTGTGATCTGGGCAATGGAAATCCCCAGGGATGCTATGCCGCATCCCAGGTCCAGGCATCTGCCGCTCTTAATCCCGCTCTCTGTGACTATATGGTTTGCTATGACTGGATAAATGGGAGCAAAGATATGCTCCGCAATATAAGCAAAACCCGGGGATTTGCCATTTTCTCTCATTTCGTTATCTTGGCCTCAGGATGCAATAGCATGTCAAGATCGCTATCTTCGAGAGCATAGTGGAAGAATTCCGAATAGAATTCACCGGTCAGGCTGTCTAGATCCATATCGGCAAAGAGGTCAGGATATAGCATCTTCGCAGTCCAGGCCGTTCCGATGATGAGGTGAGGGCCCTGCGGCCTATCTATCCAGCAGAACGGATTCTGCGGTGCCAGATATACGCGTTTGTTCTGTACAGCTTCGACGCTTGTCCAGATAGGATCGGAGTATACTGTTTTATAGAACTGCGGGCTGGAAGTGATTATTGCTTCTGGGTTCCAGTTCATAACCTGCTCTATGGATACCTGCGTCATGCCGTTTCCTGGAGTAAGGGGACAATCAGCAACGTTGATGCCGCCACAGATGTCGATCACCTGGGAGTGCTGCGAACCAGATGGATCTGTCGCCAGTCCTGTGGGACCTTCGGCATAGTAAACGCGCACTTTTTCGTCCTCTGGGATATCTTTTACTGTCTCATTGATCTTTGTCAGGATTGAACTGCGGAATTCGAGCAGCTTTTCTGCCTGATCCTTGCAATCAAGCAACTTCCCCACATACTCGATGGTGGGATCGGATTTCGTAACGAAGATGATGGAGCCATCGATAGCTACAACCGGGATGCTGCCAAATTTTTCCTGCCTGCGGTTGATAGTTTCCTGGACTTCGCCGTCTGTAGTGTAACCTTCTATTACAATGTCGGGACTCATGTTAATCATAGTCTCATAATTCCCGGTTTGTGTCCCATACCAGCCTCCTATTACCGGCAGGCTCTGATAATTTTCATCCATTAAAGTATGGTTAAAATTATTTATGAAATTCCAGCCTGCAAGTTTGTCGGGTGCGAGCATGAATACAAGAATCGTGGACGGGGGAGACGTAGCGATCACAGAGCTAATGTTTTCAGGAACGGTTAATTGCCTGCCCAGCATGTCGGTGATCTGTACGGTGCCTGATGCCTGTTGAATTTCTTGTGCCATGCATTCACAGGAAGTCATAGCCAGAAATAGCATAAAAATCAGAACAATTATGCCCCTTTTTTCATTCATTGTATCACCTGCTGAATTGAGATATCGCAGCACTATAAATAGTTAGTTGAGCTAAAATATGGCTCTTGGCCAGACTTTTCTTAAATTTATGAATCAAACTGCCCACTGCCACCCTGCCCTAAAAATACCTGTATTTTTAGAAAAAATTCGATAAATGGAACCCCGTTGCTCGGCCCGAGATCACCTCTCTTTTCTATATGGAATCTGGATCTCAGTCAACAGCTCCTCCTCTGCCGTCTTGCAGGGATCACTAAGGTACAGCTCCCGGATCGGTCCGGCTACTTCCAGACCGGCCCCGGCCATGTACTTGAAGACGGACTGGTAGGACTTGTGCAGGGTAGGATAGCTGCCCTTGTGGATCATCGAAAGCATTCTGGCAGCCGGCAGGCTCTTGACCTCGATTCCTGAACCTTCACCCTCCACTTTTCCCGCAATGGGAAGGGCGACCTCGATGCTGACCTCCTTCTCCGACCAATCGGAGATAGCCTCGGCCTCAACGCTGACATGCTCGTCTCCTCTTTCTCTATCATTCTCATTCCCTTTCGCACAGTCCTCATGGTAGATGGCGATGACTGGACCGATAACCTTCAACTGATTTCTCTTGCTGGCTGGGAGATCGACAAAAGAGCATAGCTCTCCGATCAGCTTTTCGATGGTTGGGCTGAGAATTCCCGTCTCCTTCCGGCAGATGACTCGCAGTGCCGGTACATCTTTTACCGCAGGCTCTGTTAATGCCATTCCTATCAACTCCGTTCGTTCCTCTTTCAGCAAGGCCTCGATCCTCTTCAGCCGCAAGATCTCCAACCGGACGGCAGAGAGCCGTCCCTCCATGAGACTATCAACAGTATCCCAATCGCCGCAAGCCTCGGCTTGCAGGTATGTCTTCAAGTCCTCAAGTGAGAAGCCTAGGCTGCAGATGGCTTTGATCTTCACCCCCAGTTCCATCTGGGAGGATGTGTAGTACCTATAGCCGGTGAAGGGATCCCTTGCCTCCGGTACCAGGATTTCCAATCGGTCGTAGTAACGCAGCGCCCTCTGGGATATCCTGGTGATGGCTGAGAACCTGGCTATCGGTATTCGATCGGCTGGCATTGCTGATTGATATGGTCCCACCGGTAAATAAATAGGCTGGCAGTCTGCCCCGGCAGAAGGTTTGAAATGAACCCGTCTGCATAGAGACGAAAGCAATGGCCTTAAAGCGTTTGCCCGCTCAGCAGATCCAATCGGATGGCTGCTACAGCTCGAAGGCAGCGATTCAATCTACCTTCATTTCCGTCTCTTCCGAAAGCGTGCAATTGAGCGCCATATCCCAGGCAGCAATGCGGCATCGCACATTCTGGCCTCTGTACTCCGCAAGGTCGATCGCCACTCTTCCACCATTAAGATTGTCGAAGATCCGCTGCACAACAGTCCCATTTACCAGGAGATCGATCCTCGCAAGCTTGTGGATGCAGGGGTAGGCTCTGATGCCGTGTATTCAAACACATACCCAGTGCCCTCTCTCTTGCAGGATACTTTTACGTCCACGGGGGCATTGAAGTCATCCTGGATCTTTGCATTTCCCCATCCATTCTCGAACGGATAACTCCTGGCCTCGCAGCCTGGATAGTGTTCGCGTAACCATTGCTTGTGATTGGCAAACGCATCGAATCCCAGCAGGTCGATGTGAGCAGGCTTATTGATCCCTATCCCATCCCGGAATGCTGATTCCAGGAGGGGAACCGAATCCAGCTGGTATCCGCTAAGAAGCGTCTCAACAGTGTCGATTGCCACGGAATCTCTCGAACAGAGAATTGCGTTCACGAGAATGAAATCGGTCTTGGCATCCTTATCTTCCACTTTGTTCGCCGGGCCGCTCCGGTTTCCAGTGAGTGCATCCATGATCACCAGGTCGAATCCTCTTGCACGGTTCAGCGCACACAGGTAATCAAGGAACATCCGGATGTCCCCTGTACCGAATCCATATCCGGCATGCTCCTGCTTTTCAAGGAGGCCGAGCATCGATCCCCAGTGGAGTTTTAGTGCTCCTGTCGTGCCGCAAAGTCCATGGCTTTTCAGAATGGGTATCCCGATATAAACATCGCAGTATTCTGACTCACCTTGTGCCTGATCCTTTGTCCGCAGGAACTTGGGGAGCCAAACCTCTGACCGTCCCCGTATAGGCTCATCGACAACAGCAAGGAACCGGTCTGACTTCTGAACGGAATCGAGGTTGACGAGCTTGGCCCCGGACCCTCCATCGAGAATACCATCGGCATCATAGTCATAACAGATATCGTTTGCCTCGACGGAATTTCCTGCACTTCGCTGCAAACGGGCATAATAAAAACTTTGAGGATTATTTTTGTCGGATGGATTCTTTTCGGGAGTGAATGTTGCGTCGATTACCTTAAGATCCGCACTGCCGTCAAATCCGATGATCTCTCGCACCTTTCCGGCAACATACCTTACGATCCTCGGATCGGATATGATCCCCCTGCCTTTCTCGCCTGGAAGACCCTGGCTTGGCCCGACGACGTTGACCTTGATGACGACCCTGTCGCCCCTCTTGATGATCTCTGAAAGGCCTCGTGGGCCCAGCACCTGGGCGATAGCGTCATCAACAAGATGAGGTATCTCGTCGTCAGCAGGTTCCCTGGTCATGCATGAAAAACCCACAGTTGGCAGGGGATTATCTGGGGGAATTTTTCGCCTGGTGCTCGTATTGGCGTAAACCGCGGAAATGTCTGTCCCTTGCACACCGGAAACCTGGATTTGTCTCATGTCCGCGTTGATCTTTTCCCATCGACGGCTGATATCGCTGGAGTAGTGGATGCCGACCGCGGGAGATAACTTCTCATCAGCACAGGTGGAAGAGACAGAATTATCAGAGTTATTCATAACAATAATCCTCGAGATTCAATTGGAGCAGAATGATTAATATCTTTCGACTATCAGTAATTCGTTCATGGAGATTGATGGTGGCGGATTAAATTGAACAACGGGAAACTCCAGCCGGACTCTTTGGCTCAACAGCAGTTGCAGTCCAATATCATGAAAAAAGCCCAGATCGACCTATCCATCGAAGTGGTTCTCCTGATAGTCGGAGGGGTCTTTTTTCTCCTATTTGGAGCGCTCCTTTTCCTGATCGATAGAGGAATGCTGCCCTACAGTGAGGGGAGCATGTACGGGATTTTCGTGGTTCTCGTATCGATGCAGATCATCACAATGGGAAAGACGCCTTTCGGAGACGTCCTCCGCTCATGGTTGGTCGTAGTCATTGGGCTTTTGGCGGCGATGCTCGGAACCCTGGCCATCTTCTATCCTGTCCACCTGAACGCGACGATCCGTATAATTGCAGGCTTAATGGTCCTTATCGCTGGGACCGTGGGGATGCTGCAATTGTTCATTTCAGAGGACAAGGCCAGAGTGTGGATGAAGGTTCCCGGTATCCTCCAGCAACTGACGGTCGCCTGCGCCCTTGTATATGGAATCGAGATAGTATTAGGGATTATCACTCTTCTTCCGGGCATCATGCCCAATCCTCTGACAGCAGTTTTTCTTCTCCTCTTTGGGGCAAGCCTGCTCTTCCTTGCCCGGTGCATCCATATGGCAGCTCACCAATACCGCTCAACAGAAGCGAAGAGAGTGCTGGAGCCATCCACAACAAAACGCGGGTTCTTCCTGTTAAAAGAGACGTCTTTAACGGTGGGAAACTCCTTCAACATCTACCAGGGATATCTCCTGATACTGCTCGGAATCCTGGTTCTATTAATGATTCTTGGAATAATACCCTCTTTTAATTCCGATGGCCAGCTCGGCCTTCTGCTGGTGCTGACCTCCCTTCAATTGCTCGCCCTGGGAGAGTTCATGGGAAAAGAGATGAGCAGATCATGGCCAGCGATAGCTTTAGGGATACTGTTTGCTGCCATAGGGTTTTTCTCTTGTATTGTTCCGGGAATCCTGACCGGTGTGATCCAGCCGCTCATCGGGCTCCAGAACATCATCTCAGGAGTGCTGCTCCTCGCCACCAAGATCGTCGGTCCAAGGGTGTATCAGATCAGCCATCCTCCTGCGGAATCGGTTGCCCTCCCCCCTATCGTCAAGCAACTAACCCTCGTGCTGACGGTAACCGGGATCGTGACCATCCTCTTTGGCATCAACATGCTTGCACCCTTGCTCCTTCCCGGCCTATTCGGGATGATCGCTTATGCCCTGCTCCTTCCTCTACTCATCATCATCATGGGATTAATGGTGCTGATTTTGGTCGCCATCACCCAAAAATTAAATGGTATGTCCATGCCTTCTCCATAGCGCGTCTTCCTCGGGCTACACGACCCACTCACCGCTCCTGCGCTTGCGTGCCACATCGAGCAGATATGCGTCCATACCCTCAGCGGCCTTGGGATTGAAGCAGTTGGTCGCGCCTTCGACATCAGCATCATCGCCCAGCACGAGACGGTCTTTCCTTGCTACTCCTTCCAAGATCCTCTTCGCCGACTGCTCGGCAGTCTGAGCGCCTTTCGGTGGCTCAATGCCTCCTGCTGCCCAGATACCAGTTTTCGTTGTGCCAGGCGTTGCCGAGGTGAAGCAGATATTCTCATCCCAATACTCATAACGAAGGGCCAGAGTTAAACCGTTCAATGCGGCTTTTGTCGCAGAATACATCGACTGCTGAGCCATAGGGGAAAACGCTATGCCTGATATCACATTTATGATATGGCCGCCGCCTTGTGCTCGCATGATTGGAATTGCGGCACGTATGCCGTAGATGGCGCTATAAAAGTTGATCGCAAAAGCCTTCTCCCAGATCTCATTGGTCTGTTGCTCAAATAGACCACTCAAACCCACTCCTGCGTTGTTGAAGAGTATGTCTATACGCCCTTCGCCGAAGGCTGCAGATTTGGCGATCAAATCCTTTACGCTTTCCTCGCTGGTAACGTCACACATCAGGCCGAGCACTCTGCCCGGATATTCTACTTCGAGCCGGGCCCTCTCCCGATCGAGCTTCTCCTTATTGATGTCGGCCAGGATGACCTTGTTGGCGCCCGAGGCCAGCATCGCCTCGCAGAGAGCCAGCCCAATTCCCGATGCGCCACCGGTAACCACGGCTACCTTGTTCTGATAGTACTTTTTCGTCTCACTCATTCTCTCTCCTCCCTTCGAAAATCGCTATTAGTATTGTCCATAACGCTGATGGCCCGTGCTGATGGTCGAGCGGTCGTAACGACCGGCGAACAGGTAGCTGAATAGGTCATCAGACTCCTTTTCCTCGAATCTCGCCAGTACATGCATCCCTCGAACCCAGTTGGAATTGATGGAGTATGCGGCACCCAATGGCTTGATGACGACCAGCTCCGACCAGGGGTCGTCCAGCGACGGCTCCATAGAAATCGATTTTATGCTGGCAGCCTCCCAGCTCCTGTAGTCAGTAACGCTGTCGTATCCGAGGAGGGTGGCGTTTTGCAGGATCACATTGTCGTCTTTGCCAGAACATATGTCGTATTTGAATAGAAAACAGTAGCCGTCTGCGCTCGCACCGGGGACGAGGTCTGTGAATCCAGCCTCCATTATCGGCTCGTTATAGCTTCCAATCTCTATCTCCGCATCGAAGATGCGCCTGCCCTTTGCTTCTACCACTACGTGTGCGATATCGTCATTTCGCTCAACAACGATCTTCTCACACATCTTCTTGGGAAGCCCCGACATCTCCCGACCGGAGAGCAGCCCCATCTGCGCGCCCGGCCCGCTCAGTTGCAGGTTGCAGAAATACAGGCCTGTATGCTCCTTGTACCGAGCACCAAGTATTCCGATACCGGCCTCCATATACCATGGGGCGAAGGTTGGTTCCCTGATGTTAACGAAGTAGGAGTAGACTTGAGGATGCTCGGGATCGATCAATTCCAGTTGCGGCGGCAGCACACGTCGCGCGACCTTTGGATCGGTCTCCCAGAAGATGTAGAGCCCCTCCTCCTCGTTCATCGCAGCCCCCTTCATAAAAGCATTGAGCTTTTCTCGTTCGATGAAATAGCTTCCGTTCTTCATTACAGACCCTCTTTAGTTTTTCCATTCCAGGAATGGTCAGGATTCAAAGACGAATGCCTTGCCATATGCTTCCTGTGTCGCCTCAAGAATCCTTCCTCCGCGGTTTGCATCCCCGATGATATGCGCCTGTGGAAAAGCATCCCTGAAGGCCTTCAAAACCTCTTTTCGGGGTTGAACTCCGAGCGCCAAGATGATCGTCTCGGCATTGACGAAGACCTTCTCGCCATCGGCCAATCGCTCCAAGACAACTCCATCCTCGGCTATCTCCAAGGCCTTATGTCCGAGCATATAAGCCGGCCCATATTCTGACAGCCGCCGTTTGATATCAATTAGGACCATGATGGGTACGCCCTGGCCGATTTCATGCAGCATGTCGACAATCGTTGTCCGGTGCCCGGCCTTCAGCACAACCTCCGCTGTCTCAAGTCCCGTCATTCCCGAGCCGAGGATAATGCAATCGCCTTTGAGCTGGGCTTTTCCGATGAGCACATCCTCGGCAGTGACGACATTTTTTCCATCGATGCCAGGGATGGGCGGCATCGAGGCTATAGCACCACAGGCTACGAAAATCCCGCAGGGCGATAGGGCTTTGACCTTCTCGACGGTTGCCTCCTCTCCCATCCGCAGCTCGATATCGCTCGCAGAAACCTGCGCAATCAATCCGTCCACTAGCCTTGTTATCTTCTCCTTGCCCACGCCCTTGTCGGCGATGTTCAGAGTGCCTCCTAAACGTTTTGCCGGATCGAAGAGCACGACATGAAACCCGCGACTATCGAGAAGCAACGCTGCCTCGATGCCGGCCGGTCCACCACCGACGACCACGACCGTTCGCCCTTGGCCGTTATATTTGGGATTCTCGAACTCCCGCTCCCGTCCCAGTTTTGGATTTACTGCGCATTTGACGTGGCGTTGGCTCTCTATCTCCTGGAAGCAGGAGAGGCAACCAATGCATTTGCGGATTGTCTGGGCTTTTTCCGCTTGGGCCTTGTTGCACCATTCTGGATCTGCCAGATGGCCACGGGCCACTCCGATGAAATCGCAGCATCCTTCGACAAGTATCTCTTCGGCTACATCGGGCTCTTTGATATTGCAGACCGCAATAATTGGAATGTTCACGTGCTTCTTTATCTCAGCTGCCATATATCTCTTCCAACCCTGCTCGTAGGTGCCGGGCTCTATGCATGCGCAGACCTCAGGGCTTCCTGGAATGGTGCAGCTCACATCGATGAAGTCGACTCCTGCCTCCTTCAACACCTCGCAGATCCTGCAGCTTTCCTCGAGGTCATTCCCCTCTTTTCCCAGGAACTCCTCGACGGAAAGCCGCACGCCTATCGGGAAATCGCCTCCGCACTGCTCGCGGATGCCTCTGATAATATCAAGCAGAAAACGCATTCGGTTCTCCAAGCTTCCACCGTAGTCGTCAGTTCGTTTGTTCAGATACGGCGAAAGAAAGCTGTTGATCAAATAGCCGTGTGCACCATGCAGCAGGACGCCGTCAGCTCCTGCCATCTTGGTGAACAATGCACCGGAGATGAAGGCGGATTCGATTTTTGCTATTTCTTCGACCTGGAGTGCGTGTGGTGTCTCATAAGCAGTAGGTGATTTGACTGCCGATGCAGCGACTATAGGCTCGCCGCCGATGGCAGATGATCCCTGGCCACCGGGGTGATGGAGCTGGATGAATATCTTTGTGCCGTACTTGTGCACGACATCAACGAGGCGTGCCAATCCAGCAACGTCAGCGAGGTTTCGTGCTGCCAGCTGGCAGGTCATGGCCGCTCCAGCACCATTGAGCACACGGCAGAGCTCACTCTCGATAAGACCGACACCACCTTTAGCCCGCGCCTCATAGTAGGCGATGATGTCGTCGTTGACGCCTCCCCCTGGAGCTGCAATCACCGTACCCATCGGCGTCATCACAACTCGGTTCTTGATCTCGATCCGCCCAATGCGCCCCGTGCTGAACAGTCTCTCGTACATATGCTTCAACACCTATAGTGGAATTTATTGAGTATTTTGCGATGAAGAATTGGTATGCTGTCTTGGTTCTGTGATCTATTCGAGGCTAATTCTCGAAATTTTGTAATCTGCATCATGACATAATCCATCATATGTTCTTCAATTCATAATAGATTAGCTTGTCGATTATATTATGAAATCGGGTGTTGAATAGGCAGGCGTGTGTAGGCAAGCAGATAGCTGCGATGCGAAAAGCTGTTGTAGCTTGGGCTTCCTAAGCTAAGTTTCATTGATATGTACCTTGACACTCCTATTTTCATCTCCAGCCTTCTGATTGCCGGGGAAAACTATAAATTGTCAACTTGCATAGGTTGACGCATGAACTGGTTAACCAACGGAAAGCAGTTCGAGTTCTGGAAGCTGAGACGTGCCAGGATGTCCAATAAGGCGATAGCGGTGAGCTTTGGGATCTCCAGGCAAGCGGTCTCGAAAGCCCTTCTCAAGGCAGATGAGAAAGTCGAGATTGCTCTTCGAGATATGGCAACAGCAAATAGAATCGCCATCATGAAGATCAATCCAAAGTTAGGCGTTCTTCTCGGTCGTTCGGTCCCGCTGGGTGTGGATGCCATCGTCTTCATCTCCGGCAAACATGGCCTGCAGGTCTGGTACGAACACGATGGCGATTGCGGGTCGTGCGATGAGTACGCAAAGTGCATAGAGCTGCTCTGGGATTACGCTGGCGAGCTGGGCATAGTGCTTAACCGGACGGCTGATCCCACCAAGATGGCTGAGGAATTATTCGCTAGAGTTATGGGGATGATCTGACCGTGAATGTCTCTGAGATCATTGAGCACTGGATGGGATGGTGTCCAAAGAAGCAGAGAGCGAAGATGGTTTCAGGAGCTGTTTTTCTATCTGGGGAGATGTCCATGAAAACACAAAAGGGAATCAGCAGCAGGATAAAAGGCATAGCAGTAGTTGTACTGGTATTGGTTGCAGCTCTGGCTGGAATGCGTTTGGAGTTTGGCAGCTTGCAGTCACCAGACTGGATCCTGAGAGACAGCAAGGCAGTAGAAGGCTACCAGTGGATGGCCAACAACACCGAGAGCGATGCCACTGTTCTGGCCTGGTGGGATTATGCTGATGGGATAACGGGGGTTGCACACCGCCAGGCGGTGATAGCCGAGGCCTCTCGGGAGATCAGGAATACTATTGGTGGCTATACCGATCCAAGCAAGCCTTGGCATAAGATAGAATATGCTCTGTGGTATCCCTTTGAGCCTGAAGAGAGGGTCCGGGATGTTGCAGATTTCTTTATATCAGATAATCCTACATCGGCCATGCAGATCGCAGAAAAATATGGAGCGGATTATGCGCTGGTCATGGCCGATGATATGGGCAAGTATTTCTCGTTGATAATGGCGGCTAAAGAAAACCTAAGCGACTACCTGAGCGTTCAAGTCAACCAGACTTCCAGAACAAGATCGTACCCAAGCAAGGAGACCATCTTCACCAGAATGGTCGGCGGCGAGGAAATCGAAGGATTCTCCAAGTCGTTTGACAACGGGCGGATGAGGATTTATAAGCTGGAGAAAACGGCTGCGGTTTAGCATCCATCGATAAGACGGCCCATCAGCGCGGCTGCTGCTCGAGGGATGCAGGAAGGGCGCCCTGGGCGTCAGGTCCAGGGCGAAGCCAATGAATCATTCGATCTTATATCCCGCAGCCTCCACCGCTCGCCTGAAGTCCTGCTCGGACAGCTTTGCGGAATCATACTCTACGTAGGCGGTCTTCTGTCCTAGATCGACCCTGGCACTGCTGACACCGTCAAGACCAAAGAGGGCTCTTTCCACCGCAGCCGAACATCCGCCGCAGGCCATACCAGAGATCTTCAGTTCGATCTTCTTATTTCCCGACATATCAAATCAGACCTATTTTCGGTTTCTTTCGATTGCATATCTGGCAGGCTGCTCCCATTTATGGCCTTTGCTGGGAGGAAGTGGAAAGGAACATCTCCCTGTAATCCGCATGCTTTCCGGAAAAGGATGGATAGGTGAAGTGCAAACCCCCATGCCCCAGAATAGCCCCCAGCGGCCTTGCCCCTTAGAAGTCCATTTCGCCTTCGGAATTGAAGAACTTATCGTCAGCTTCCAGATGAACCACCTTTCCGATCACCAGCACGAACTTTTCTCCTGCTATCTCCTCTTCCAGGGTGCACTCGGCCCAGGCCAGACAGCCCTCGACACCGGGTGCCCTGACCTTCAAGGATTATCTGGGTGCAATCCCGGCTGCCAGAAACTCGTCCACCTCTGGGGGGATAGCTCCTGGCGCTGACCATGACCGCATCCTCCATCCCTGCAGGTGGAACGTTCACCACGAACTCGCCCGTCTGGCGGATGTTCTCATACGTTTTTTCTCCGTCTCTACAGTGCTGGGGCGCAGG
>NZ_DAIK01000170.1:0-16867 GCF_002496085.1 Methanosaeta sp. UBA458
TGAAATCAGCATCGCCAGACCACCGGCATCCAGCGTCCAGCTGCAGGAGCTGTTCCTCGGGAGACCATCTCTTCTTTTCCGGTCTTGGGCAGTACATAGCATTAAATGCTGCTATGCTATTTTGGAACTGATACACTAGAATTTGGTTTAAGGTGGAACGATGGAGTTCGACGGCAAAGTAGCAATAGTGACCGGTGGGTCAACCGGCTTGGGGGAGACTATAGCCGAGGAGTTATTTAAACGAGGTGCCAGGGTAGTGATTGCCGCCCGTCATGAAGAGCAGGCACGAGTGGTGAGTGACGGACTTGACCCTACCGGCAAGCGCGTCTATGTATGTAAGACAGATGTTAGAGATCCCCGCTCTGTCAAGAACCTGATCGACACTACTCTGGAACGCTTCGGTGCATTGCACCTCGCCGTCAATAATGCAGGTATTACAGGACCTGGAGGCATCACAATCCCCGATTATGACATTTGTGATTGGCACGATGTAATAGAGACGGATCTTACAGGGGTGTTCTTTTGTCTCAAATACGAGATTCCGGCAATTCTCAGCAGCGGTGGAGGGGCCATTGTGAACATGTCTTCCGGGAATGGCGTTGTTGGTCTGGCCGGGCTCGCTCCCTACACGGCTGCCAAGCACGGCGTCATTGGCCTGACCCGCTCGGCCGCGCTCGAGTTCGCAGACAAGGGCCTGAGGATAAATGCTGTTGGGCCCGGTTATGTTGACACTCCAAAAATGCGTGAAACGCCCAAAGAAATCCTCACTCAATTCGCTGCATCGCACCCAATGGGCCGGCTAGCAGAGCGGAGAGAAGTGGCCTATTTGGTAGCATTCCTGCTCTCTGACCAAAGCACATTCTCGACCGGGGGATTCTATCCCGTGGACGGCGGCTATACGGCGCAATGAAGTGGCTTTGATTGGGCTGTCTCTCATGAGCATATGGTATCAAGAGGTACCTTCAAGCAGAGGGTGAATTATCCCCCCCTGTATGATTACCTGTATGATTATCTTCGCAGTGCTCAGATCGACTTGAAATAGCCTTAAGCCAGTCTCATCTCAGTTCTCCGGAGTGTTCAAGAAACGCTCTTTCGCCATCCTCGAAGGGTAGGGCACTCTGCGATCTATGTAGCTAAGCGGTGAATAAAAAAAACAAGCGTTTCGCAGGGCGTGTGTCTGGCAACGGATATAGATGTTGGGAATCTGCGTTCCCTATGAGGCGTTAACCTCTCCTTGCGAAACCGTCGTTTCCATTTAAGCGTCCATTAGACCATTGAAGTCGTTTGAGACGGCAATAGAAGGAACGGATTGATCTGGGAGAAAATAAAATGAACAAGGATAATTATACTGCAAAAGCTCGGTTCTACCTCGATTTCTTATGCAATGTGAAACCGAATAGGCGGACGGGATCATTGGGAAATCGTGACGCAACGGATTTCTTTGCAAATACCGTCCGTGCCTATGGATATGAAGTTGATGCCACTCCTTTTGAGTGCCTGGACCATATATGTAATGGCGCAATATTGTCCCAGGAAGAAGCTTACGAGGTCTATGCAAGTCCCTATACAATGGGCTGCGATGCCCTGGCGGAACTGATCGCCGTCTCAACGATAGAAGAGCTGGAAAACATCGACTGCGAGGGAAAAATTCTGCTGATTAAGGGCGCAATATGCAAAGAGCAGTTGATGCCGAAGAATTTCGTCTTCTACAATCCAGAGCATCACCAAAAGATAATTGCCCTTTTGGAGAGCCGCAAGCCAGCGGGAATAATCACCGCTACCGAGAAAAAACCGGAACAGGCTGGGGCGTTATACCCATTTCCGCTAATCGTCGACGGAGATTTCGATATCCCAAGCGTTTACTGTAAGGATATCGTGGGAGACATCCTGGCGATAACGCATGGTCTATTTCGGCTTAAGATCGATGCCATCCGGATTTCATCGAGGGCTACAAACATAATTGCCCGGCTAAACTCCAATGCACCGAGAAAGGTTGTTATCACTGCACACATCGATGCATACGAAGGCTCCCCCGGTGCTTCAGACAACGCATCTGGCATAATCGTATTGCTCCTTTGTGCGCAGATGCTATCTGACTATCGTGGAGAGAACTGCATTGAAATCGTCGCTTTAAATGGCGAAGACCACTATAGTGCGGGCGGCCAGATGGATTATCTGAAGCGATACGGAACTGAAATGCCCAAAATCATGCTTGCCATTAACATCGATGATGTTGGCTATAAAATTGGGAGAACAGCATACTCATTCTACGAATGCCCTCTTTCGCTTGAGAAGAAGGCTGAAGATGTCTTTTTGCGATTCAATAGCCTAGCGTCTGGCGAGCAATGGTTTAATGGAGATCATATGATTTTCGCGCAGAATCAGGTTCCATCCATGGCCTTCACGTCTGAGCGTATGGCCGACCTGATGAAGACTGTGACCCACACCTCCCTGGATACGCCTGATCTCATTGACTGCTATAAGCTGGTTGAGGTTGCAGAGTCACTGAACGCATTAGTGAGATCGATTTAAGAAGGGATTGGAAAGGAATCAGAAATGAAATGCTTTAATCACTTGAATGGACAGCATTTGCAGATTGAAGATGCCCGTATCTACTTTGAGACTGCAGGAAATCCAAATGGCCAGCCTCTTTTGCTGCTTCATGGTGGCCTTGGTTCTATAATTGACTTCAATGGCATTCTCGAAAGACTTCCATCGCAATTTAGCTTTATCGGTATCGACCTTCGTGGACACGGAAGGTCCACAACAGGATCGGCGAGATTGAGCTACGCACGATATCAGTCGGATGTCGAAGCTGTATTGACTTACCTGAACATCTCTTCTGTTTCAATCATCGGATTTAGTGATGGCGGCATCGTCGGCTATCGGATGGCCGCGGAGGAGAACTCGAAGGTACAAAAGCTCGTTACATTAGGCGCCCAGTGGCGCCTCAAAGAAGATGATCCCTCATTCTCTATGCTGGCTGGTCTGACCGCTGATATGTGGATGGAGATGTTTCCCGATTCCGTGAGGTACTATGAAAAAGTAAATCCCAATCCTGATTTCAATGCCCTGGTGAAAAAGGTTGTGGGACTATGGACGGACTTAGGGCCAACCGGCTATCCAGGAGAAGCGGTTCAGATTATCAAATGCCCTCTGCTGATTGTTCGTGGTGATGACGACGAGCTGCTCTCTTTGAGAGAGGCGGGCGAACTGCGCAGCCTTGTCAAAGGCTCGGGACTGCTCAATATTCCGTTTGCAGGCCATGAGGTTCACAAGGATTCGCCCGATATCTTCGCCATTGCGGCAGATGATTTCCTCACACAGCCTCGTTAAAGGCAAAGCGAAACCCAATCAAGCGCTTGAGCCTACATGATCTGCCTCTTGCAGTATTTCATAAGAGCAAAGAAAGACGGATATGACCAAAGTACTGCGAGATGCCATGCGTTCACATGCCGCAATGCCTAAATTGTCGGCATGCGAGGAAGAGAACACAATGAGCGCTGAAAAGCGGGACTTCGATAAAGAGGCAGCCAAATGGGACGAAAATCCAGCAAGGTCCAAGCTGGCGGATGACATCGTCCGTGCGATATCAGAACAGATCGACCTGACGGATGACATGGATGTCATGGACTTCGGCTGCGGCACTGGGCTGCTGGCTCTCCGGCTGCAACCAATTGTCCGTTCAGTCACAGGGGTCGACAGCTCGAAGGGGATGCTCGACATATTCAATGAGAAGATCGCCAAACAAAAGGTGGATAACGTCAGCACCGTGCTTGTCGATCTGGATAAGGGCGATCCTTTGAGGGGCAATTACGATCTCGTTGTGAGCAATATGACCCTTCACCATATAAAGGAGATAGGGCCCCTTCTGGCTCAGCTTTATGAGGTCATAGCCCCAGGCAGCTATCTGTGCATTTCCGATCTGGACCTGGATGGCGGCCAATTTCATGAGGATAACACGGGCGTGTTTCATTTCGGATTTGATCGGGCGGCTCTGCAAGAGGATTTCTTGAAAGTGGGATTTGATGATGTTCATAGTATTAATGCAGCAGAAATGGCAAAGCCGAGCATTACTGGAGAGATGAGGCGGTTCTCCATATTTCTCATGATCGGCCGGAAGAGATCCGATTGAATACCAAGATAGGCGGGAGGATATCACAGGATGCAGTGGCTATTCTTGTTCCTGGCAATAATCGGGGAAGTTATCGGGACATCTGCGTTAAAAGCATCAGACGGGTTTACAAAAATCGTTCCATCGATAATAGTCGTTGCAGGCTATGCAGTAGCCTTTTTCTTTCTTTCCTTAACCCTAAAGGATAACATAAATATTGGCGTCGTGTATGCAATATGGTCCGGTGTAGGTGTCTCATTAATTTCGGTTATAGGCTATTTATATTATAAGCAATCATTGGATATCCCAGCTCTTCTTGGAATTGCATTGATAATTATAGGTGTCATGATAATAAACCTGTACTCAAAAAGTGTGATGCACTAAAGCAGAACCTTCAGAGGCTTGAAATGGGGATCATAAATGAGACCGCAAGAAGTACATCTCTTCGTATTCGACAATCTATCTGATTGGGAAGCAAGCTATGCGATAGCGGGGATAAACAATCCTCAGTTTCAGAAAAAATCGGGAATCTACCGGATCCGGAGCGTGGCGATAACAAGAGCGCCGGTGGTGAGCACGGGTGGGATTCGCATTCAGCCCGACCTGGCTCTTGATGAGCTTTCGCAAAGGGACAGCGCCATGCTAATACTGCCTGGCGGCATCGCCTGGGATGAGGGCAAGAACCGTGAGGCAATCGAAGTTGCCCGCGTGTTCCTCGACTCCAGAGTGCCTGTGGCAGCGATTTGCGGCGCCACCGCGGGCCTTGCTCATGGGGGCTTGCTCGATTGCCGCCGCCATTTGTAAAGGCGGCAAATGAATCGCAGAACAATCCCGCCGACTCGATGTAGTCACTGCTGAATGGATGTTGTGAGTGCGAAGACCGCCGGAAGTGCAGTCTCCTCGATCGGCTGCGCCATGTCCATCCGAATCTGGACCATCACCTCGACCTTATCGCTGAAATGGGGCCTGAGCAGTGTTTCAAGAAGGGGGGAGAGCATATATGTGTGGCGGATCAAAGGAGATATCGAGCCAGTCGCTTCAGGGGACGCAGAAGCACTCTGCTGACTCGCGATCAAGGTCGCTAATAGCATCTTCGAGGAGACACCAAATATGGAAAAGAAGCCCACGAACTTCAGTAAGATTTTCGGCATTGGTCCAGTTGGATTGTTGATTAGCCTTGTACTTCTTTTCATTGCCATTTGGGTCAACAGGCAAATTGATCTTCCTCCCCTATCGAATAATCAGTCTCTTTTGAATTCAGCATTCTTCATCTCCTGTCTCATGACACTGGCCATCATCGTCTGGAGCTTTAAATCGTTACCCGCGGCTGACAGAGGCAATAAGCTCTGCACAACAGGAGCATTCAAGTATGTCCGCCACCCCCTCTACGCCGCATCCTTATCAGTATTCGACTTTGGATTGGCCATCTATCTAAATAGTCACATTTTTATTTTTTGGGCTGTGCTCCTGCATCCCATATGGCAATACCTTGTGGAGAATGAGGAGAATATGATGATTGATATTTTCGGAGAGGAGTACATTGAGTATCAGAAGAAGACAGGGCGATTCTTGCCAAAACTAATGGGATAGGGGATAATAGATCTTGTCTCTTCGTCAATGGAGGCTTCCAAGGAAATTCTTGAAAAGCAGGCACAGTCCATTGAGCTATCAAGACGAGGCGATGAGCAATTGTGATGCAAGCCATTCGCTCCACCGGGTGCGCACTGCCTGCCAGACGCATGGCGGGGGCTGGGAGAAATGCATGGTCATATTCATAGATAGAGCAAGCCCTGGCGATGCCAACGAAGTTTTGGCGTTGCAGAAGCTGGCATATCAGAGCGAAGCAGAATTGAATGGCGACTGGACAATCCCTCCTCTCACCCAAACTCTTTCTGAGATCCAGTCGGAGTATGAGACCAAGGTCTTTCTGAAGGCGGTTTGTGTGGACAAAATCATCGGTTCAGTGAGAGCATCCCAGAATTCTGGCACCTGCCAGGTTGGCAGGCTCATCGTTCACCCCGATTATCAGGGAAGAGGGATCGGCACTCTGCTCATGAAACGGATAGAGGAGGCCTTTTCCTGTGCAGAGAGATTCGAGCTTTTTACGAGCACGAAGAGCACCAGCAATATCCGGCTCTACCGAAGAATGGGATATCAGGAGTTATACGAAGAGGATTTGTCGCCCAACGTCAGGCTCGTGTTCATGGAGAAACGCCGATGTTATGAGGAGACAAGAGTATGGAACACCTGATAAACATCATGAAACCGGAAGACTGGGAGCAAGTCCGTTCGATCTACCTGGAAGGCATCATCACCGGCAATTCCACCTTTGAGGCAGATGCTCTCGATTGGGATAAATGGAACTGCGCCCACTTGCGGGAGCACCGATTAGTGGTCAGATATGGCGATAGTGTTATTGCATGGGCAGCACTCAGTCCCGTCTCCACCCGCTGTATCTACTCCGGTGTTGCGGAGCTAAGCATTTACGTGGCGGCCAAGCATAGAGGTAAAGGCATAGGTTCAACCCTGCTGAAGGCAATCATAAGCTCAACCGAAGAGGCTGGGCTATGGACTCTGCAAGGGGGCATTTTCCCCGAGAATACGCAAAGCCTAAGCCTCTTGAAAAAGCACGGCTTCAAGGAGGTTGGAAGGCGTGAAAGGATTGGAAAGACGACCTACGGCGATTTTGCTGGAAACTGGCGAGATGTGATATTGGTGGAACGGCGGAGCGCCGTGGCAGGTATAGAATGATAAGACCTCAAGACTCTGCCATCAATCGCTCATTTCGAGAAATACTTCCAGTCTCTTCTCAGCAGGGCAAAAACCACCTGGTCATGGAAGCTTCCCTGAGTAAATTCATATTCTCTTAAAAGCCCCTCTGGCCTAAAGCCCAGTCTCTTGAGGGTATTAAGAGACCTGTTGTTTCCCACTGTTACAAAGGCCTCGATTCGGTTGAATCCTCGCTCTTCAAAACAATGGTTAATAACAGCTTTCATCACTTCCTGTATGGCACCCTGTCCCCAATATCGCCTGCCCAATTCATAGCCAATTTCAGCGCGCCGGTGCTCTGCTTTAACGTTATGGTAACCACAGCTGCCCTGAACAACTCCACTTTTTTTATCAACAATGGCCCAACGCCTACCTTCACCCCTCTCCGGCAGGCTATTTAGCAAATCAACCATCTGTTTGGTCTCTTCGATATTTTTGAAAGATACGTTCATATATTTTGTTACCACATCGTCTGACCAATAGCTGTGCAGCGTTTCTAAATCGGCTGCGCCTATCTCGCGAAGGGCAAAGCGTGTGGTTTCCAGTTCGTTAGATCTGTTCATATTTTCGCCTCTACTCTGGCAAGAGGAAGAGCTAAGATGATATCGATTAAAAACCTATTCTTGAATCTCTTTCTCAAACGAACTCCTTTTGCACGACTTTTGGGTCTTCATCCTCCGGATCGACGAGCTTAAGTTTTAAGGGGAGAGAGGAGTGTCATGCTGCAGTTGAGTAGGAGAGAGACGAAAGAGACATGCATCGATGTAGTCCTGGAGACGGAAGGCTCAGGCAGGATAGATGTCGAAACGGAAATTGAGCTTTTGGACATGATCTTGACCTCTTTGGGGAAAGGAGCTAATTTCGATCTGAGGATCAAGGCCAGGGGAGATTCTGTTACCGGCGACCACCACACCATTGAGGACACGGGAATCACCCTGGGAAAGGCGATTGCTCAGGCAAAAAAAAGCGGCATTGGCAGCTCAACTGTGCCTTCGAGCACTGCCCTGGCAGTGGCCGCAGTTCGTTTCGGCGAGACCGGATACCGGGGCGAGTTCAGCTTTAAGAGCGAGAGCGCAGGAGGCATGACTCTGGAGAACTTCGGACACTTCCTACGCGCTCTGGCTTACAATGGAGGTTTCACCCTGGTCATCAGCGCTGAAGGTGGGGATGATATGAGCAAGATCGAGGCCATGAGCACCGCGTTAGGCAGAGCGATCAGAAGGGCCTGGAAAGACTCTGAAAAATAATATCGAATTGCAGAAAAAGAATAACCAGGGAGGCCTGCCCTGGTATCTTGCCTAGCTCTTGCTCCTCAGATAGAAAGCAAGGGCAATAGCCAGAAGAAATGTGGCATAACCAGGACCATTGCTCTTCTTGGCTTTATCCGCAGCACCTTCTCCAGCAAGAACGGTTATGGTGCCGTTGGTGATATCCTCCGGCTCAAAACCGCTCCATCCAGTTACATTGATATCGATTATCTCATTCGGCTCAATCGCTTTAAAGCTCAATTCCGCCTTGCTGCAGTTGGCAGGGAAGGTGATTCTCATCAAATCCTTGGCTTCCTCAAGCTGCCAGGAGGGGCTGCAATTGCCCGAGATGCCCAGAGCCTGAGCATTGTTTGAATCGTATGTCAAATTGATCCATCTTTCCACAGAGGATGAAGGAATCTCGACTGGAATGGAGGCAGTCTCACCCGCAGAAATTTCTGCTGAGCCCAGGGATATGCCGCGCATGGGGGCGCGAGAGACATTGAAGAAATCGCCCATTGTCTGAATAGCATTGACAGCATTCTCTATCCTCACCCTCAGCTCATACCGGCCGGGTTCTGCTCCTGCCACTCTCACATGAGGCTCAAGAGAGTCAATCGTACCATGCAAGGTATGATTTTTGGCGCTGGGGTCCAGTCTGCCGTTAACAATATCCTGGAACCTCAGAGTGCTCAGATCGAGCTCGATCTTGATAAAATTCCTCCTGATGGTCTCATTGGCCAGCATTGAATCGTAATCTGAGGTGACGTTCAGCTTCTCATACTCGCTTCTGGACACATAGTAGATTGAATCGCTTTTCAGTATCCTGCCGATCCTCCCAGCGGAATTGAAGTATACCCCCACCTGCTCTTCTGGAGAGGACTGATTCAAGCGCAGCAATGCTGGCACCAGATTTTCCCCCACGTCCATAATCCGGCCATTATCGTCGCTGAGCTGAAGGGTTGTAGCATTCCAAACCCAGTTATACATCCAGAACTCGCCCGATCCCTGGCCGAAGTTTGTGATATCTCTGGAAAAGACCGTCCGGTTTGAGGAGTCTACAATCTCCACAGTGACCTCTCTTATCTCTGCCGCCTGCTCAATCATGGTGAAGCTAGCCGGGGTCTTTGAGGTCACATTGTCTGGCACAATTATGGTTGGAGGGCTTGGAGATGGCACGATATATTCTTGAGTATAAAGATAGTACCGCAGGGTATCGTTGTCTGCCACCCGGATATTCATCATTGGAGCCAAGGAGACGGTCGAGTCGCGGTTCAAATTGATATAGTCATCGTTGACCATCCATATGCCACGTGGATCGACGTTCACAATCTGCATCTCTCCAATGCCATTGCCCTCCTCCACATGAATGATAAATTGATCAGATATCTGGAAGATGGCATCGATGGTGGCAAAACCCTTGGATATGTTGTTGAAAACATTGTCTACGTGTACCATTATGATCGGCAGGTCGTCGACATCGCCCAGATCTTTCTCATAGATATAGGTGGAGTTGGATCTTACCACAGAGCCTTCAATCGATGCTCCATCCTTCAGAAGCTCCAGGAAAATGCTATCGTTTTCCAGGTCGCGAATACGGATTTCATAGCCTTCCTGCAGAGAATAGTTGCCAACAAATGCGACACCCTGGTACTCTTCATCGATGAGCACTCTGCCCAGATACTCCTTCTCCAGCAAGCTCTTTGAGGCTTTTGTGCCCGCCAGGCTGCTGTCGTATCCTGCAAACCATTGCATCCCCAGGAAATTTATAACTAAATAGTATCCCCAGGGCTTGAACTCAAATTCCTTGGGCTCAAGGAGCGTGGTATACTGGAAGCCCTTCTGAAATGCAGTATTATTCTCTTCATACACAACAGGATTGGATGGCGGAGATACCCTCCTGTCCTGGACGGAATAGAGAACCAGGGTCTCATCCCCCAGCATATCCTCTGGATCAAAATAAAATCCGCTGTAATTCAATGATTTCCATCTGGCGGTGACAGAAGAATCATAATCTCCCAGCTTCACTGGGATTTGAGTGCTGGCACTGAATGCTGGTCCTCTTATCTCTTGGATCCCGTATTCGAAGATTATGCCCACAGGATAATATATAAGCGTAGGCTGATCGAGGACGACCAAAAGCAGATACTGGGTTAAAAATACCGATGAGTCTCTCTTAAGGTTTATATCAACGGCATTTCGAAATTCCAGACCCTCCTCGGATAGATCTTCAAGCTTCATATTTCCCAGGATTCCTCCCTCGACGAGCTTGGCGATGGGACTGTCACTGGTCTGGAAGATGCCGTTCACCTCGGCAAATCCACCGTCTTCGCTGCCCATGGCATTGGCCAGATGGACCAGGATGACAGGTACATCACCCATTTTATAGACGAAGTCCTCGCCAATGCTCACCACTGAGTCGTAGACGCGCTTTTCATTTTTATAGAGAGCGAAATTCACAACGTCGTTCTTCTCAGAGATCCCACCCAAGGTCAGGGAATAGCCCTGAGCGAGAGGAAGAGTCGTATTATAGGTCAGAGTATATTCGGTATCCTCGTCTCTTAATATCTCCCTAAGCTCTCCTTTGGCCAGGGAGCTGACCTCATCGGTAAAAGAACTATCAGGATAGCTGGCCAGATAGAGCTTGCCAAATAGCGCTAAAACCTCATAGGACCCCCAGGGAGCATAATCAAAATGCTTCGACCATGGCCTGGAGAGATAGGTGATATCGCCTTTTTTCGCTGTTCTTCCAACCACATCTTTTACCTGGAGCTCTTCTCCACCTGCGTCCTCATCCAGATCATAATAGAACCAGCCGAAGTCGTTCGCTCGCCAAGTTCCATCGCCGTAGCTGAGATTGCCTCGAACGGTAGCAAACTCTGCTGCGTCCTGTGCCCATGCACCGCAAAAAAGGCTGATACTTATTGCTGCAGCCAGAAGCGCAACTATGAAACAGATCTTTTTTATTTCATTCACCTCTCTGTGAACCTGTCCTGGATAAGCTGTATATCCTATGGCAAACCACAAACCAACCGGAGTAAGATGTCATCTATTAAACACGTTGCGATATATGGCAAAGGCGGTATCGGCAAGTCGTGCACTGCCTCGAACATCGCTGCTGCCTGTGCCGAGGAAGGCCACAAGGTTTTAATGGTGGGCTGCGATCCGAAGAGCGACTCAAGCATCACCCTCATAGGAAGGAGAATTCCCACGATGATGGACCTCATCCTCAAGGGAGGAGAGTTCAAAGAGGAGGATGTGGTCCATCAGGGCTTCAGAGGAGTCAGGTGCATTGAGGTGGGCGGGCCCGAGCCAGGCGTGGGATGCGCGGGACGGGGCATAATCGTTGCCATTGATTTTTTGCGGAAGGTATCAAAAGCGATGGAGGAGGTGGATCTGGTGCTCTATGATGTGCCAGGGGACATCGTCTGCGGGGGATTCTCCGCTCCCATCAGGAAAGGGCTGGTGAGCCAGGCCTACATCATAACCTCAGGGGAGTACATGCCCCTTTATGCGGCGAACAATATCAGCAAAGGCCTCCTGCGATTGAATACCCCTCTTGCAGGGGTGATATGCAACTCTCGCGAGGCAGCTGGAGAAAGAGAGCGCGAGATAGTCAACCAGTTTGCCCAGGAGCTGAACAGCCGGATGGTGGCCTTCATTCCCAAGGAGCCGATAGTCCAGCAGTGCGAGAGGAGGACGGTGACTGTGATCGAGGGCGCGCCCGATTCGAAGATCGCCGCTGTCTACCGGGCCCTGGCAAGGGAGATCATGTCCGGCGGAGAGGCCAGGATCCCTGAACCTCTTAGCGATGAGAGGCTGAGAGAGCTCTCCCGCGATCTGGGCTCTGAGGAGTGAAAAGAAGAAGCAAAAGCAAGGGAGAGTGGCTTGAGATGGGCATAAAAATGAGGGCAGACTGTCCCCGTATCCTCTTAGCAGGGGACAGAAGCTCCAGCGGCAAGACGACCATAGTAGCGGGCTTGCTCTCCGCCTTGCGGGGCCGGAATCTGAAGGTTCAACCCTTCAAGGTGGCCATGGACTATATCGATCCCAGCTATCATACCTGGATCACAGGCCGAAGCTGCCGCAATCTGGATGGCTATCTGATGAACGAAGCTGCCGTCCGCGAGATCTATGCCCATGCTGCGCAGGGGGCGGATGTGGCGGTGATCGAGGGGGTGCGTGGCCTTTACGAGGGATATGAGGGCGATCTCGGCTCGACCGCTCAGATTGCCAAGATGCTCCGAGTGCCGGTCATCTTCGTGGTGGACGCGCGCAGCATCACCCGCAGCTGTGCTGCCCTGGTCAAGGGGTATATGGACTACGATCCTGCCGTTCAGTTCCGGGGGGTGATACTGAACAAAGTAGGCTCTGCAAGGCATGCGGACAAGGCGACTAGGGAGATCGAACGCTATGCAAAGGTGGAGGTGGTGGGCACTATCCGGCGCAATGAGGATATGCACCTGGCCATGCGCCATCTGGGCCTGGTGCCGGTTATGGAGGGGAAGACCCGCCACGAGGGCTTCAAGGAGAGGGTGGACCGCATCCGGCAGATCGTGGAGGAAGGCCTGGATCTGGATAGAATCAGGGAGATAGCCCGCGAAGCCGAGCCCTTGCCCGAGGTAGAACCAGACCTTTATCTGAAAAACGATTCCGGCAAGGATCTCTCCATAGGCGTCGCTCAGGACGAGGCCTTCAACTTCTATTACCGCGACAACCTGGAGCTGATGGAGCTGGCTGGAGCGAGGATAGTCCCCTTCAGCCCGGTGCATGACGCTTCTCTGCCAGAGGTAGACGGGATCTACATAGGCGGGGGGTATCCAGAGATTTATGCTCGCGAGCTGTCCGAAAACCAGAGCTTCATCAGCTCGATCCAAAAGGCGCACGAAAAGGATATCCCCATTTTTGGGGAGTGCGGCGGGCTGATGTACCTGGGCAGGGAGATCGAGTGGGATGGAGAACGCAGGGAGATGGCGGGCCTTATTCCAGGAAAAGCCAGAAGGGGGGCCAGGCGTACAGTTAGCTATGTGCACGGTCATCTGGCCCAAGCCTCGCCTCTGGGAAGAGCGGGCGAGTACATCATGGGCCATGAGTTCCATCATTCGGAGATGCTGATCGATCCGAAGGCAAGGGTGGAGTATGCCATTCGGCTGGAGCGTGGCACGGGAATTGCAGATGGTTTGGATGGCATTCATATAGGAAACCTGGTGGCCAGCTATTCGCATATTCACAGCGCATCCTTTCGAGGGTTTCCGGCCAGCTTCCTCTCTGCCTGCCGGGATAAGCGGCAATGATGGAGAATGAATTAAAAAATTAAATGAGATATAATATTGAAGCTCAGGTATTTATTGAATGCGGACTTCTATTAGCACAAAGGTGAATTATCATGGTTAAAATGCCAGCCGATGTGAAAGAAACCCTGGAGAAGCAAAAGCCGGTTCCTATTGCCACTGCGAGCAAATCGGGAGTCCCGAATGTGGTATTTGTGGGACTGCTCAAGATCATAGATGATGAGACGCTGATGATTGCGGACAACTTCTTCTACAAGACCGCTCAGAACCTGGAGGAGAATCCCAAGATATCAGTCCTGTGCTATAATGGCGAGACCAAGAAGTCCTTCCAGATCAAGGGCACTGTCACAGTCTCCAAGGAGGGAGTGGACTATGAGGCCATGAAATCCTGGGTGCACGGAGTCAACAACAAGCTCCCAGCCAAGGCCTGCGCCATGGTCAAGGTCACTGAGATCTACAACGCTATGTGGGGACCGGCTGCAGGAAAGCAGATAGCTTGAAAATGATGGACTATCCCCCGTCCATCATTGTACTTTTTTACTTCCGATCTCTCACCAGTGGCACGTACTCCACCCCTGGCCGGCTTCTGCCCATTTCCATGCGGTAAAGCTCCATTAGGGAGTATACTTCCTCTGGCACATCGGTCTGCACGCAATCCCCCAGCAAGGCTTTTGCGTCCTCGGCCATGAAGGGATGGTCGTGGGTATATTTTCCGGATACGAACTCATTTATGATCACATCCAGCTTAGAGGAATCACTGCATTTGCCCTCCAGGATCTTCTGCAAGAGCTCTCTCATCTGGGCCAGAGCCTTTCTGGCCTCCTCCACATACACCAGAGTCTTATCATCCATCTCATCGATCTTCTTCTTCTCAGCCACCGCCAGGAGGGATGTGGCGGGGTAAGCACCCTGGGCATCGCCCAATTGCGGATCGACCGGCCCGAGGGCGGCATGTTGGTCCATGATGATCTGATCGGCGGCAAAGGCGATCAGCGTTCCGCCGCTCATGGCATAATGGGGCACAATTACCGTTTTTTTGGCAGGATGGGATTTCAGAGCCATCGCAATCTGGGTGGCGGCCAGAGCCAATCCTCCCGGAGTATGAAGGATGATGTCTATGGGTATATCCTTCTGCGCCCGGCGGATAGCCCTTAAGACCTTCTCGCTGTCCTCGATATCTATGTACCGGGCGAGAGGAATGCCAAGGAAGCTGATCGTCTCCTGGCGGTGGATGAGGGTTATGACCTGGCTGCCTCTGGCTTTGCCCAACCTGGCCAAGACGCGCTTTCTTTCCGCCTGAAGATAGTTCCTCTGGAGCATCGGCACCAGAAAAAGGAGAATGAATATTATTATCCAGGCGTTACTGAGCAGGCTGCTAAAAGCATCCGTGCCAGTCTGAGCTAAAGTCGGATCCATCATTATCAAGGATCAATTGGACTGGATCGTATTTAACTTGTAGGATTGCGAAGGACGAAGCGGGAAGTCCCCATCCTTCAGGGTGGTCTCCCGGACGGTGAGTCCGGGGGAGTTGCGACCCAGTCGCAACAGGATGAATGCGGAGTCTTTTGCCATGATCACTTTCACGCCGCCTTCAAATGATATAAATATTAGGTATGCATATATGTATTCGTTTGATGATCAGCTACAAGTACCCCATATTCCCGAGCAAGATCACTCAGCTAAAGTTAGCAGAGAATCTTGATGCTTGTAGATGGCTCTATAATAGGGGCTCCTCGCTATTTTGTATGGGTAAACTTGAATCGCTGGTTCTCTGTGTCTCGGTGCCTCTGTGGTGAACCGCTATGCATTGACCCAACCACAGAGAAGCAGAGGAACAGAGGCCATATTCTCTGACTTAACTCACCCACATAGTTCAGCGAAGAGCCATAATAGGCTTCTCCAAGACCTGAACGAAGCAAAAGAAAGAGGCATTAAGTTCAAAACCTATGATACTCAGAACATGATCCCATCCCCGAAGCTTGAGAATCCTAAACCAAACCAGGTCTATTCTAAAGTTCTTCAGATGGTGAATTACACTATCTGGTCTAACATCAAAGGCCTCTATGCATCAAAGAATAACGGTCGGAAGATAGGTCATATTCGCTTCAAAGGATATGGATGGTATAACACCCTGAATTACAGCCAATCCGGCTTCAAAATCGATCAAGATCATGGCATATTGCATCTATCCAAAATCGGAGACATGCAGATCAAGATCTATCGAAAGATCGAAGGTTGCATCAAAGCAGTTCTCTGCAATAACCCACAGGCATCTATTTCTTCGATCTCTCACTAATTATACGGCCGCTCCTGGTTGCTCAAAGCCCCTCACGGTAAGATTGATATAGCGCTGCTGGTGAGCATCAATCCCAATGGCTCAAATATATCCGGATTTGTGTATCGGCCACAGGTGGCAGAATGATATTCAATAGAAAATCAAAAGATGGCAGGGTCAAGGCAGAGGTATACATTAACTATGGCGATGAAAATGAAAGTGTCAATGGCCAAAAGAGGATAAAAAAGGCAGAGGTATTGATCAATCCCGGCATGAGCGTTCTGGAAATTCTCAAAATGGTTTCAAATATCGAGTATACTCCGGATGAAAGCGCTACCGGCCACATGGGGTCTATGATAACAGCCATTGACGGCTTTAAAAATGACCTCACTCACTTCTGGCTGTATTATTTGAGAGAGGAGGATGATGGTGGATGGAGGCTGCCCATGGAGACACCTGATTCGGTTTTGATAAAAAAGAACATCATGATTGCCTGGCGGTATCATGATCTGCAAGAAAAGGGGCCTGGCGCGGCCGGCAATCAGGTATTTGGCCCTTTCTACTCCAAGGAATGCATTGCCAGGGTTAAGAGATGCAACCGGCAGTTCTGATGTAATTCTGGAAGAACCTGAGGATCCTCAGGCAAGTTGGTGGCTCTTGCAGGGATGCTATTCCTTTGACCAAAAGGGATTAATTTGGTCAAGCGGTCAACCCAAAAGCTTATTTGCTTTAAAAGAAAATTAAACGGACAGAGATAGATTCATACCCTGGTTGATATAATATCATCTGGACAGTACAAAAAGGAGGAGTTCTAAATGACTGAGTTTGTCAATCCATTCAGCGGAAAGGTGCCTGACCGAAAATTGACTTCAGAGGAATTGATCCGAGCTTTGCGCCTTGATCTGGCTGCAGAGCATGAGGCAGTGCATCTTTACATGGCTCATGCCGAGGCTACAGATAATCCTCTGGTCAAGGAGGTGCTGATAGATATCGCCAATGAGGAGAGGGTTCATGCAGGAGAGTTCTCTCGTCTGCTCCAGATCCTCACCGGGGACGAGGATGAGCTGCTAGCACAGGGGGCAGAAGAGGTAGATGAGATGGCAGGAAAAAAGCCATCCGAAGAGAAGAAAAAGCCTGCTAAGAAAGGCAAGTAAACTACTCCGGCCTAAAG
>NZ_DAIK01000058.1:0-8661 GCF_002496085.1 Methanosaeta sp. UBA458
GTGGCGCCGGGGGAAAGACACAGGCCGCAGCCGATAGAGCCGGACTGCAGAGGGTCTTCCTCACGCCTGGCCGCGAAAAAGCCGGTGATGTGGGATGGGACCCAGGCTCTGGTTGTCAAATGATTCGAATTGGGGGAATTCATAGAATCTCCGCCAGAGAGTCGATGATCCTTCTCGCAATCAGGCTCTTTTTCCCCTCGACCTCGCTATGGCTGCCGGACCGGCTCAAAATCAGCACCCGGTTATCATCCGTGCCCATGCCACCTCTGGAGACGTCATTGGCCACTACCAGGTCCAGACCCGCGCCCTCCAGGGATGCACGAGCTCTGGCCAGGAGCGCCTCGTCGCCGGTATCGGTCTCGGCCTTGAAGCCCACTATCTTCAGATCAGGGTAGGCTTCTCGCACCTTCTTGATTATCTTCCTGGTGGGCTTAAGACGCAGATTCAATTCCAGGCCGGATTTGATCTTCTCCTCGCTCGGGTCGAGGGTGTAGTCCGCCACTGCCGCGGCGCTGATCAGGGCGTCGCAGCCCTTCTTGAGCTCTGACATGACCGCATCCAGCATATCGCTGGCGCTCTGGGCATAGACCTGGTGGACTGGCAGGTCCTGGATGAAGCGGTGGACCAGGGTTACATCCGCCCCCCGCCTTCGGGCCTCCAGGGCGAGGGCGACACCGGTCTTTCCCGAGGCCCGGTTGGTGAGAATTCTGATGGGGTCGATGGATTCGGCATTCGAGCCGCTGGTGATCAGGATCCTCTTCCCTTTAAGGTCGGCCGGGCCCAGCAGTCTTTCTACCTCCTGCACCACCCGCTGGTTATCGGCGAATTTGGCCTTGCCCTCCTCGATGCGCGGATCGATGAGGGCCACGCCCATTTCCCTCAGGATTTGCAGATTCCGTATGACTGCGGGATGACGGTACATGGCCTCATGCATGGCAGGGACGACTGCCACCGGCTTGCCACTTCCGAGAGCCGTGGTAGCAAAGGTGGTCACTGGAGTGTCATCGATGCCATTGGCCATCTTGCCAATGGTGTTGGCGGTGGCCGGCGCGACCAGGAAGAGGTCTGCCTTTCCGCCCACGCCGCAGAACTGGACGTGCTCAACCCGGCCGGTGATCTCGGTTATCACCGGATGGTTTGAGGCATATTCCAGGGCATAGGGATGCAGTATCTGTCCGGCTGCATGGCTCATGGTGCAATGAACCTCTGCCCCGCGGCGGATGAGGTCGCGAATGAGGTCTATTACCCGGACCGCAGCGATGCTTCCCGTCACTCCCACCACTATCGTCTTTTCGGATAGGGTCTCGCTCACCGAGGCTGAGATATCAGAGGTCATACTCATCCCTTTTGCACTTTGAGCTTTTAAAGGATGCCCGTTCCTCTGCAGGAGGTTAAGCAAAAACCTTAATTAGCTATTCACCCGAGGGACTATGCCGTGCCGGGGTGGCCTAGCTGGTTAGGGCGCGAGACTCATAGGGTAATTGCGAAGAACGCGCCTGAGTCATCTCGAAGTCGCGGGCTCGAATCCCGCCCCCGGCACCTTATTCTTGGCAATTAAAAATAATTTCATAATCGGCTCGACTGTTAGGCATAAACAGTATTCGCATTAATGACAATATTGGCAGCATCTCTTATTGTCGAACAGCCACAAGATTTATATTCGTTGACTGCCGTAATACGGCAAATGCCGTAGTTCAGCATAGGCTGTTTGCAGTGGGAGGCAGCCTGAAGAAAGGCTGACTTAATGCGATTAGATCCTTTTCTGTCAATGGAGGGGGGGTCTATTAAGGAGCGCGATTCGATGGAAAATAATGACAAGATAGCGGAGATCAGGCATGACCACCGTCAATTGCCTGATATTTTATATGCCATCTTTAAGATAATTTTCTCCTTGATATCGCTGAAATTTTTTTGCACCTCTGCAGTGGGAAGGGAAGAGACGACCGGCTACTGGATTAATAGAGCAGAAGGGCTCATGCACAACGATTCTATCGATGAAGCCATTTCTGCATGCGGCATGGCTCCAAAAAAAGAACCGTGGAACGATTCAATTATCGTTCGCAAAGCCATGTATCTTAACATCATTGGCATGGTGAATGAATCGGCAAAGACATATGAGAAAGCGCTGACCCTGCTGGATGAAAAGCTAAAGAAGAATGCAATAGATGTCGAAGCCTGGCAATGGAAGGCCATGGTTCTAGGCAGCCTGAACAGAGAGGATGAGTCAGACCAGGCATATGAAAAGGCCCTGGAGATCTTCGACCAGAGAATAAAGAATGACTCGCGGGATGCCGACTCCTGGATAGGCAGAGCAGATGTGCTGCTCAACCTCGGCCGGTGGGATGAGGCTCGTGAGTCATATAATAGAGCGACGGAGCTCAAACCTCTGGATTACAGCGTCTGGTGGAGGAAAGCAGAAGTCATTAGCGGCATAGGATATATCAACGAGTCTGTGGAGGCCTACGATAAGGCCATCAGCCTGATACCAGCCTACGATGCAGCGGAGCGGGCACTGGCTTATGCTGCAAAGGCAGAAGACCTGGCATTTGCCGAACGATGGGAAGAGGCACTGGAGGCGGTTGATAAATCTCTGGAGCTGAATCCTAAAAGCAGCGTGTGGTGGCATTTCAAGGCTTCTACTCTAATGGAGCTTGGCAGGAATGATGAAGCGCTGGCAGCCTTTGACGAGGCCCTCAGGCAGAGTCCCGAAGATGCCCATAGCTGGCTGCGGAAGGCTGACCTGCTCGTGGATATGAAGTGCCATAACGAATCCATCAAAGCCTACGACAGAACCCTTGAGCTGATTGCAGAAAGCAACACCAAAGAGCTGGCTGGGATCTGGCTGGTCAAAGGAACGGCACTGAACAGGATCGACAGGCGAAAAGAAGCAAAAGAGGCCTTCCAGATGTCGCTGGAGCTTCACGCTAAAGCCATCTTGGAGGACCCCGGCGACCTCAGCCTGCAGAGGATGAAAGGCCTGACGCTCTATAACCTGGGCAGATACGAGGAGTCCTTAGAGGTTTATGATCAAGTACTCGAGGCCTCTCCCAGAATAGAGCCCTACGTTATCGACGTTTCTGCATTGGAGGGCAAAGGCGATGCTCTTCGGGCATTGAACAGAAACCAGGAGGCTCTGGAGGCTTACAATGAGGCAATAGCGCTGGCTCCCAGTTCTAGCGCCGCATGGCATGGGAAGGGTGAGGCAGAGAGGGCATTGGGACAGGCTGGCAATGCCGGCATGTCGCTTTTGATGGCGGATAAGCTGGGGTATGAAAAGTGAGCCCCACTTATTTTTTTCTTGAGATCTATATTGAATCCTCAGATTGGATTGTGAAAAGGGGATGTGGTGAGAGAAATGAAAAGAGATAAAAGAATATCTAAAAAATTGGGAGCAAAGCTCGCTCTCACTCTTCTGGCCCTGGCCGAGCTATGTGCTTGTGTCACAGCACAGGAAAATACAACAGACTACTGGATGGACAAAGCCGAAGAGTTTGCGTATAACAGCTCTTTCGAAGAGGTGATTTCTTCCCTCGATGAAGCCCTGAAGACAGATCCCGGAAACGAGACCATTCTGATCCGGGAGGCTTTGTACCTTGGCATTGTAGGCAAGGTGAACGAGTCATCTCAGACCTATGAGAAGGCGCTGAGCATTCTGGATGAAATCTTGTTGAAGGACCCGGATGATGCCGAGGCCTGGCAGAAGAAGGCATCGGTTTTAGGTAGTCTGAACAGGCGGAACGAGTCCTTAGCCGCTTATGAAGAAACTCTGGAGGCATTCAACAGGCGCATTGAAAAGGACTCAAAAGACATGGATGCCTGGATCGGCAAAGGTAATGCCCTTTTGAACCTTGGCAAGTGGGATGAAGCGCGGGATGCCTACAACGAGGCCATAGAGGTCGATCCGCAGGATTACCGCGCCTGGGGCAGGAAAGCCGAGGTCATAGGCAGAATAGGGGATATCAACGAATCGATGGAGGCCTACGATAGGACCATCGAGCTGATTCCAGCCAATGATACTCGGGAGCAGGCAGATTACTGGATGTCCAAAGCTGAAGTGCTGGCGATTGCAGGCGGCAGATGGGCGGAGGCCCTGGAAGCCATCAACCATTCCCTGGAGATTGATCCGGGAAGCCGGGTGAATTGGCGCTTCAAAGCCGATATCCTGTCACAGCTGGGCCGTAAGGATGAAGCAATAGAGGCTTTTGATGAAGTCCTCAATCAGAACCCAGAGGATGCCGAAAGCTGGCTGTGGAAGGCCGGCCTTCTCACGGAGATGAAGAGGTACAACGAGTCAGTAGAGGCCTATGATAAAGCCATCGAACTGATTGCAGAGAACGATACCGAAGACCTGGCGCAGAATTGGCTCGCCAAAGGATGGGCGCTGAACAAGACCGGCAGACAGGAGGAGGCCAAAGTGGCCTTCCAGAAGTCCCTGGAGTTTTACGACGCGTCAATTTCAGAGGATGCCGGAAATAACCGTCTATTACAACAGAAAGGCCTGGCTCTCTTCGAGCTGGGCAGATACGATGAGGCTATAGAAGTCTATGACCAGGTGATCAATAAATCTCTGAGCATAGAGTCCGATACAACAGCTGTTAGCGCATGGATAGGCAAGGGCGATTCGCTGCGCTTGCAGGGCAAAAACGAGGAGGCTCTTGAGGCCTACAATAAAGCCATAGATTTAGGGCCCCATTATAGCAATGCCTGGCACGGCAGGGGAGAGGCGCAGAAGGCCATGGGGCAGGTTGGTAACGCCGGCATGTCGTTTTTGGTGGCGGATAAGCTGGGATATGAGGAGTGACCTCCGTCAATCTTTTTTCACGCATGAGATTGGCGAATATCGGTGGCTGTTTATTTGCAGCCTTGCTGGCATTCCTCTTTGTCGCAGCAGCTGCGGCTTCTGAGGATCTCTCCGGTCGATGGAAGATCAGCTATATTGTTCAGAGCGGCGGCCCTGACGAAGAGTTCGCTGAAGGCAGCGTGGTCTCCCTGAGCGAGAAGGACTCAACATTGCAGGGCAGGGCAACCCTTGGCAGCCGCGGCGACGGCTTCCTGATAGGATCCCGACAGGGCAGCGATGTTCAGGCGGCCATCACCTTCCGCAGCAATCCTGCCCTGTTCCTTCGGCTGTCGGGCAGCCAAGGCGATGATGGGCTGCAGGGCAGCTTCACCGCCTCCGGCGGGGGAAGCTTCTGGCAAGGGAAGTTCGCTGCCACCCAAATGACTACGGCCGCCGGAGAGGTCATCGGCACAGAAGTCATATTTGCGAATTTCACCCCCCTGGACGAGGACCTCATGCCCAAGCCCACCCTGTACCTGGACCCTGAGGCAAACTGGAGCGCACAGCAGGATAGCGGTGTTAGGGAGACCTTCGTCATCAGGTATCAAAGAAACACCGTCCTCATGTGCAGAAAGAAGCCATTGATATGGGATTGGTGGCTGTAAGACTCTGGTTGAGAGATCCACAATATCATCATGGACAGGGATATAAATAGAGGCGCAATTAATTTTTCATGTGAGGGGGATAAGATGATGAAAGCTATTTTAGCTCTGGCCTTTGTAGCCCTAGCAGTACTATGTGCTTCATCTAGTTCTCAGGAAGATATGGCGAAGGAAGACACAGCCGGTTATTGGCTGAACAAGGGCAACGAGTCGCGTGAAATGGCAATAAATGAAATGCAAAATCAGACTGCCCGAGAGATATTTCTTCAGGAAGCCCGCGAGGCCTATGATAATGCCATAGAGATCGATCCTCAATCGGCATCGGCCTGGTTTAAGAAGGGAGAGCTTCAGATCGATTTCCTCGGCAATTATGAGGAAGCCCTTAATGCTTTCAATAAATCCACAGAGATCAATCCGCAATTTGCCGACGCCTGGTATCAGAAAGGCAAAACCCTGACTGGCTTTGGATATTTTGAAGAAGCCCTGGAATCCTATAATAAATCTCTTGAGATAAATCCAAACTCATCCGATGCCTGGTACTGGAAAGCAGGCGTTCTGGCCGAACTGAGCAGGCACGAAGAGGCAGTCCCTGCCTACGATAAGGCCATTGAGCTCGATCCCACTCAAGCATCATACTGGCTGGACAGAGGCGGCGCTCTCAACAGACTCAATCGCACTGAAGGGGCTAACGCTTCTTTCACAAGAGCAGTTGAGCTCTGCGACGAGGCCATCGAGCAAAATCCCAAGAGTATAATGGCCTGGCAGGGCAAAGGCACGGCCTTTTACCACCTGGGAAGGCTCAATGAGTCGATACAGTGCTTCGACAAGGTCATAGAGCTGGCTCCCATGTACTATAGGTCCTACTACTATAAGGGAAAGGCACTGCAGGATTTGGGCCGTGAGGTCGAGGCAGAGGAACTCTTCGCCAGGTCCAAGGAGCTGGGCGGCATATAAGCCCATCTTTTACTTTTTGCATCGATGATGGGCAGAGATTTGATCCTATGGCAATGACGCACACTCAATGCCGCCAGTATTCTTGTCCCAGTCATAGCTCCTTAAACGTCGTAGTACCCAATAAAATGGATTTTTTAGCTTTGCTAATGGCTCAGGAGATGTCTTTCATCAAAAAGGAACCTTCATGAACATCTGAACGCTCCATCTCTCAAGATTTTCTCCCATGTTCATCGTTCATTCAATCAATCATTTATCTACAGTTCATGCCCAGAAGAGGTTGGCAGGCATTTCGAACGAGAGATGTCCGCATAAATGAAGAAGTCGAGAAATAGAGCAGAAAGGAGAGTTTGGGAATGCATGAAAAAAGAGTGAATGATCTGAGAGCGAATGCAAAAAAGATGAGGGCCTGGATGAGAATCCCCCTCATCCTGGCCGTTCTCTTTGTGCTATGTCTGGCAGCTGTAGCGCAGGAGAATACTGCAGATAGCTGGTATCAAGAGGGTTTGAAGCTAATGGGAAACGATAACTATAGGGATGCGCTCATTGCATTCGATAAGGCAATTGAGATCGATCCCGAGAACGCCAGCATATGGATGGGCAAAGGTGATGTGCTCGTAAGAATGGGAGATTATAATGAATCGCTGAAGATTTATGAAAACGCCTTGGAGATGGCAGAAAAAACTACCAAAGATAATCCCCATGATGCCAGGGGCTGGCTTGTGAAAGGGGAGCTTTTCATAAGGATTTTCAAGAACGATGAGGCCATCAACGCCTATAGCAGAGCTACTGAACTGAATCCCAAGTATGCGGAGGCTTGGTACCTGAAGGGCGCAGCTCTGAACCTTAAGGCAGGGGAACTACCTGAACAGGAGAGCGTCAAGACCTATGAAGAAGCCTTTACAGCCTTGAACAAGGCCATTGAGCTGGATCCTGGCTATGGAAAGGCCTGGAATGATAAAGGCTATACTCTCTTGTCCCTCGCCAGGTTCAATGGCAAGAATTTTAACAGATACAATGAGTCGCTGGAGGCTTTCGATAGGGCCATTGAGCTTATTTCTGCTGAAGATTCCAGGCAATTCTCAGCTCTGGCCTGGGAGGGCAAGGCACTTGCATTCGTTGGCATGAGCAATATGCTTAACGATATGGATAGGAAGGATGAGGCCAGAGAAAGGTATGAAGCGGCCATAAAGGCTTGCGATAGAGTTATTGAGCTAGACCCAGATTTCACCGGCCAGGAAGCTCGATTATTGAAGGCTGGTATCCTCTCCGAACTGGGCAGGCACAATGAATCTCTTGTGGCCTACGACGAGGCTATTTCGTCCGTGCCCGCAGACCTTGTCTTGCTCACAGCCACATTTATGGCGGACAAGAGTAGCGTTCTTATAAAGATGGGCGAGTACGAGGAAGCCCTAACGACTATTAATGCCGCCCTAAAGATAGATCCGACAAATCCGATTGCCTGGAAGAACAAAGGTGAAGCCCTAAATTATACGGGCAGATACGAAGAGGCCGTAAGCGCCTACGACAAGGCTGTTGAGCTGAGTCCAGAGCTAGGTCTGCTGAAAGCCTCCTCCTGGCAGGGCAAGGGCGATGCACTGAAGGCCTCAGGACGCCAGGTTGAAGCGGCTGCAGCTTTTGCCAGGGCAAAGGAGCTAGGGTATAAAGCATAGATCCGCAGGAATACAGATGACCGTGTTTAGCATCTCAAGAACCGGAGGGATAGGATGGTATCTATGGTACTATTGAAGAAGATCCTGATGGGATCGGCTATTCTTCTATCCCTTGTCGCCGCAATTCAGGCATCCGGACAGTATCCTGATTCTGGGGCAGCCGGGAAGAACCTCAGCCTCAATGTCCACCTGCTCGACACCGGTCAGGCCCTGGTCGTGGGCTATGTTGATGACCCCAGGGGCCTGATCTTTCTGAGGCCGACCCGGTATACCGACCCGGCTGCGACTCGGTATGCATCCAGATACAGGTATGAAAACGAGACTCATCAGCTGTATGCCTGGACTGACGCACTGACTTTCAAGCAAGGAGATACCTGGAGATTGATGTTTCAATGTCCGGGCTTTTATGCCGAGTATCGCGTCATATTCGACCTTCCAGCCGATTTAGGGCTGGGAAGAATCAATAGCTCTGAGGGGCTGAAATACGTGGTCTCAGCCTCAAATGATTCGTTAACAGTTATTTCTCAGGGATATGATATCAGGAATCCTTCCATAACCATAGAGTACCAGCAGTCTTTAGCAGAAGAGGCATCTC
>NZ_DAIK01000059.1:0-8147 GCF_002496085.1 Methanosaeta sp. UBA458
CTCATTTCTTTCCCACCTCCTTGATTTACCATCAATGCTTAGGATCTAAGCCGTCCGCAGAGGCCCAAATCCAATGACACCATACGACAACGAGTCCAAATTCCCAGCATAAGACCATGCTCATGCAGAGCAACCTGGTTTTCGCTTGAGGTATGGAGTACCTGATCCTCATGCTTCTCGGCTTGTATTTGAGTATTTTGCTCAGGCACGAGCACCCTATACCGCCTTCTGGAATATAAACATATCGGGCTTTTATAGGAAAAAAACGATATCAATTGGTCATATGCCCTTTAAGGATATGACAATATCCTCTCTTTGGATCAGCGGTATTCTGTTCGAAAATGACTGCATCTTCACCGGAGAAAAGGCCATTATTGCGCGCCATAGCCCTGATAAGAGGCCAAGTTAGAAGGAATCTCACAGGAGCGGCGCAGGGCCGATCTTGGGGAAGAGTATGGTAAAATGCTCCGGCCGGGATTTGGACCCGAGTCTTCGGCTTGAAAGGCCGAAATGATTGGCCGGGCTACACTACCGGAGCAACTGGTGACGGGCGATATAATCAATCAGCCTGGCCCTCTCCCCATGAGATCGACCAGATATATCTACATTTCTGATGGCTTGGGGATTTTGAGTAGTCCCGGGCGGATTCGAACCGCCGTCGCGGGCTCCAAAGGCCCTCAGGATTGACCTCTACCCCACGGGACTATATCTTTTAGCCTCTACTAGCCGCCAAGGCCATTGCTCTTGGAGGCTTTGGCCCTTGTTCTCCGCATAAGATATATATTCCCTTTCCCGGAGGATCTGGGTAGATGAAGCTGCTCACCAAGAATCATATGAGCCAGCGCAGGCTTATAGAGATCCTCAGGGTGATCGAGGGCGCCGGCATACCAGTGGGAGCGAGGGCGATCTCAGACATCCTTTGCAGCCGTGGCTATGATCTGGGTGAGAGAGCGGTGCGCTACAACCTCAAAATCCTGGATGAGCTGGGATTCACCAGGAAGAAGGGGTACAGTGGTCGGGTTATTACCTCTCTGGGCTCCAGGGAGCTGAGCGATGCGCTCATAGACGACCGAATTGGATTTGTGAATACCAGGATTGAAGAGTATATGTATAAGAGCAACTTCGATCCCTGCAGCGGCCAGGGCCAGGTCATCGCCAATACCAGCATAGTGGATAAGGCAGATGCTGAGGAGGTCTTGGATATGCTCGGTCGCGCCTTCGACCAGGGCTATACGATAAGCCGCCGTGTATTGATCCTGGACGAAGGAGATGCGATTTCCACCCTGGAGGTGCCCGCTGGATCCCTGGGATTGGCTACGGTATGCAGCATAACCATGGATGGAATCCTGATGAAGAAGGGAATTGCGGTCCTCACCAGCTTCGCTGGCCTGGCAAAGATCAAGGAAAAACAGCCAATTGAGTTCACCGACCTCATAGCTTATGCCGGATCCTCCCTGGACCCGGTGAAGGTTTTCATGGGGCGGAAGGTGACGAGCGTTGCCAATGCCATCCGCTTGGGTTCGGGAAGAGTGCTGGCCAATGTTCGGGAGAT
This sequence comes from Methanosaeta sp. UBA458, assembly GCF_002496085.1. Lineage (NCBI taxonomy): Archaea > Methanobacteriati > Methanobacteriota > Methanomicrobia > Methanotrichales > Methanotrichaceae > Methanothrix > Methanosaeta sp. UBA458. Next base: position 1,553 of record NZ_DAIK01000059.1, read on the forward strand.
TCCCGTCGCGGCGGCTGGCCATGCTCTGGAGCTGCTGGAGGCATCCCGATCCGCGGGCTTTGGCGGCCTCATAAAGGTAGGAGGTCCTGCTGAGCCGATACTGGGCTGCCCTGTAGCTGCGGGAAAAATCGGCATAGCCTTTTACGCTGGTGTTAATGGGACGGTGGCCGCGGAGGAGATGGGGGCGAGAATGAAGACACTGCCCATATCCATGCTCGTGGACTATTCACGGATGACCGATCTGGACAGACCTTGAATGAAGCCCATCATTTAAAGCTAAAAGACAAGATAAGGTTTTATAGGGCATTGATCCCTAGACTCAAAGTCACATTTCATTGATGAGGAAGAACGATGGATTTTAGAGTTGTAGTCTCAGATCCCAAGAGCGGAAAAGCCTATCAGGTAGAGCTTAAGGATCCGGGAGCAGGCAAGCTTCTGGGGAAGCATATCGGCGACAAGATAGAAGGAGATATATTGGGCATGCCAGGATACTCGATGCAGGTCACAGGCGGCAGCGATCGCGAGGGATTTCCCATGCGCGCAGACCTGCCGGGCACCAAGAGAAGGAAGATCCTCCTCTCCACTGGAACTGGCTATCATCCCGTTGCTGAAGGGAAAAAGAAGAGGAAGAGCATCCACGGAAGGGATATCTCTCCTGATGTCGGCCAGATAAATGTCAAGGTAGTGGAGTCGGGGGCCAAATCCCTGGAGGAGCTGCTCGGCAAGGCTCCCAAAGAAGAGAAGGCAGAATAGTCGATAATAAAGGACGGGATCGGCCGTCCTATTGCTTTTTATTATCGATTTGATCCCGATCAGAGCGATCCAGGCTCTGGGATCTGGCCGTCGCGGAGGCAGTCCGATCCTCCTTTGGGCGGTCTGATCGCTCTTATTAATAGATATTATGTTACTTCTCACCATATTATTCGGCTCTTCGCTGAATTATGTGGGTGAGGCCCAGCAGAGAATATGGCCTCTGTTCCTCTGTGTCTCTGTGGTTGGGTCATAACATAGCGGTTCACCACAGAGGCGAAAAGATACAGAGAATTACCGAATCAAGTTCACCCATAGCAAATAGCGAGGAGCCTATTATTCTTTATCGCTCCGATCGCCATCAGCCCAATGGCGCGATCGGAGAGGCGATGGTATCTGCGCGCGCATTACCGATTTCATCTGCTCAGGGCTCAGGGCGGCAAAAAGGGCATTGATGAGCCGGTCGCTCCTCATGGCTACATCCACCATCTTCCTGATCTGCACCGACCTGTCCAGCTCCCGGCCGAACTCCTGGCCAATGCGCGATAGATACTCCTGTAGAGGCGTCCCCGACTGCAGATGATCAATGGCAGACTGGCCGGCGATCCTCCCCGCCACCACGGCAAGGGGTATGCCTCCCCCGCTGGTGGCCAGAACATGCCCGGCAGCATCCCCCGCCAGGATCATATTGCCCTTCTGGATCGAACCTACAGTTCCGCCCGCGGGAACCAGTCCGCGCATCACCGCCAGCACCTCGCCTGAGGCCAGCTTCTCCGAGGCCTGAGGATGATCTCGCACAAATCGCTCCAGAACGTCGGGAAGCCTCTGGCCGGATAGGTAAGATGCGCGCACCCCCACCCCCACATTGGCTCTATCCGGGCCCAGGGGAATTATCCAGGCATAGCCGCCGGGAGCGTATCTCGCTGAGAAGAACATCTCTGCCGCATCGCTATCGATATCCACATCCGTCATCTCGTACTCTTGGCATATGCCCACCTCCTGGGCGGGATTTCCCATATAGCGGGAGACGGTGGAGCTGGGGCCATCTGCACCTATTATCATCTGAGGCCGGAGCCTCACAGCATAATGGCCGAAGAGCTCCAGGCCGCCTTCCACCAACGTCGCCCGGGTGGCGGGAAGGATCCTGGCACCGGCGCGAGCGGCCTGGGAGGCAAGATGCCGATCGAAGGCCCGCCGGTCTATAACCCTCCCCGCGACGGCAAACTCTTTGCTCTTGCCCGAAGGAGAATAGATCCGCTGCAACCGGGTACGATGCAATATGCAATGCTCGGGAATCTCCCTTAAGTTATCCGGGAGCCCGGCGCGAGGCAGCAGAGCCTCCAGCTCCCAGGCCTCCGGAAGAAATCCGCCGCACTGGACGGGGCTACCTATCTCGCTCTTCCTATCGATGAGCACTACATCCAGCTCTCGGGCGGCTACAAGGGCAGCGGTGCTTCCTGCAGGCCCCGCACCCACCACTGCCAGCTGTATATCTTCTCTCATGTCCTTGGTGATGCTTGCAGGCCAAGCTCCAGCAATACCTCTCCTATCTCCTGATAGGCAATGACCAGCTCATCCCTCTGGCGGTCGCCTTCCTCCTGCCTCGGCTCTGAATTGAGCCAGATCTGCCGGGAGGTGCCATGCACCATCTTGATGCAGGCCTGCATATCAGCCTGGCTGAGGCGGTAGGCGACATGGCTCCCGGTGGGAGTGAACCAGACGGGATGCCTCTCTTGAAGCTTCTCTATAAAGGGCTTCCACATCAGCAATTGATGCCCTGCCTCTTCATGGGCCCTGGAGTACTCAATGGTCAGTCTGAGATGAATGCGATCTCCTGCCGACTTCTCTTCGATATCCGATGCTATTTTCAAATAGTCAGGGTTCGTCCTGTCCGCTCGGGGAAGATCGCCCTGGAAGACCCGTTCTGCGATATCGGGAAAAAATGGCGCGAGGCGGATATCCTCCGCCTGCCGGGTGGCCAATGACACCCCTACGAAGAAGAGGGCGCTCAAAGATAAGCCGACCAGGACGCCGTGCTCAACCATATAGGGGGAGATGCTGTCTAATGGCGCCTTCAGCCAGAACTGCTCATAGGATACGAGAAGGATCTGGGTTCCCCCGCCCGCCACCAGGGCCGCCATAGCCCCCCACTTCGTAGCCCGTTTCCAGTAAAGCCCCCCGATAATGGGAAAGAAGTAAGATGTAGTGCCGATGACCGTGGCGATGATCACCGCATCCATGATGCTGTCCACATTCAGAGCGATGAGTGCGGATATGAAGACCATGATCACAATCAGAATCCTGTTCAGAATCAGCATCTCTTTCACCGTGGCTGTTGGCCAGAGGTGCCGCTGGATCAGGTCTCGGGAGAGGCATGATGCCCCCGAGGTGGCGAACGTATCCGTGCAGGACATGGAAGCTGCGGCAAAGCCGATGGTCAGGAGGCCTAAGAGCCATCCAGGAACGTTATCGCTTATGATCCGGAGATAAAGCATCTCCGCTTCCATCTCATTCCCTGGCCGGGGATAGATCACCGAGAGGCCTATGGCAGCGAGAAGGCAGAAAGAATATATCAGGACCAACAGGGTGGCGCCAAGCAGAAGCCCTCTTTTCGCGGAGCGATCATCGCGAGCTGCCCAGACCTTCTGCCAGGGATCCTGTTCTGCCACCCAGCCGGGCACCAGAGCCACTATGAAAACCAGGGCACCCAATATTCCGCCCATGGAGAAGATATCCCACCAGTCGGCGCCCAGCATTGTGGATGCAGCGATGAGGGAGACCCCCTCATTCGCGGACAGGCCTAGAGCCATATGGGCAACATAGGCGGCAAGGCCGGCCAGCAGTATATACTGTATCATGTCCGTCCAGACCACCGCCCGAAAGCCGCCCACACCGACGTAAAGGGCCACAGAGACGGCCATGATGGCAATGGCGAAGATGGGCTCTATGCCGAAGAAGGTCCCCAACACCATTTTAAAGCCGATGAAATCAGTAACCGAGAAGAGTATCATCATAATGGTCACAGCGATGGCCACAGGCGCTCTGATCAGGGGGTCGTACCTTATCTCCATGAGCTCGGGCTGGGTCAGAGCAGGTATATTCTTGATCCTTCCCGATATGGCGGCGATGATGGCCAGGCCAGCGATATTCGGGAATACCCAGATCCAGATCGAGCCAATGCCATAGAGGAGGAAAAGCCCTGTGGCCAAGAGCAGCGCGCTGGCCGTGGTCCATGCTGAAGCAGCAGCAAGTCCTATGCTGATTGGTCCCAGCTCTCGTCCCGCCAACCAGAAGTCGGTCTCCGACCTCTGCCTCCGGGAGAAATACAGGCCGATTCCAAGCAAGATCGCTATGTAAATTGCCAGGAATACCAGGAACAATGAATAGGCATCCATGATTTTCAAACACCATCTGGCGGCAAGTATCTGGAGGTATTTAACAGCAACTACTTAAGCGCAAAAGTGGCAGAGGCGAAGGAGGTTTTGGATATGAGAAGCGATGTCACCAAGGTAGGCAGAGAGAGAGCGCCTCATCGGGCTCTTCTCAAAGCTACCGGCCTGTGCGATGAGGAGATTCGTCGTCCCTTCATCGGCGTTGTAAACTCTAGTAACGATTTCATACCCGGCCACATTCATCTCGATCGACTGGGGGAAGCGGTTAAGGCAGGCATCCTCTCTGCCGGTGGAGTTCCATTTGAGTTCCAGACCATAGGGGTCTGCGATGGCATAGCCATGGGCCACAAAGGAATGAGATATTCTCTGCCCAGTCGCGAGCTGATCGAGGACACCATTGAGATCATGGCCGAGTCCCACCAGCTCGACGGCCTGGTGATGATCCCCACCTGCGATAAGATCGTGCCCGGACATATCATGGCCGCGGGGAGGCTGGACCTGCCCACCATCGTGGTCACGGGCGGTCCGATGATGCCCGGCTTTGCCTGCGACAAGGAGCTTGACCTGATCAATGTCTTCGAGGAATGGCAGAAAGGAGGCGAAACCCTGGATGCCCTGGAGGATATGGCATGTCCTGGCGCAGGCTCCTGTGCTGGCCTATTTACCGCCAATACCATGGCCTGCCTCACCGAGGCCATGGGCCTCTCCCTGCCCGGATGCGCTACCGCCCATGCGGTCGATGCGCGAAAGATCCGTCTGGCCAAGCTCTCTGGAATGAAGATCATGGAGCTGGTGGAAAAGGGCATAACCGCCCGCCAGATAGTCACCGCTGCCTCTCTGGATAACGCCATCCGGGTGGACATGGCCATTGGAGGTTCGACGAACACAGTTCTGCACCTGATGGCGATCGCAGCGGAGTTCGGCCTGGACCTGAATATTGAGCGCTTCGATCAGCTCAGCCGCGAGACGCCCCATCTGGTCAACCTCAGGCCGGGCGGGCCTCATCACATCCTCGACCTGGAGAGGGCAGGAGGGATTCCGGCGGTCATGAGCACCCTTCGCTCTCGACTGGCCCTGGATGCACTGACCGTCACCGGCCAGAGGGTGGGCGAGAACCTGGACGCATTCAAATTGATCAACCCCCTCACCAACTCCCGTGTCATAAGCACTATCAATAAACCTGTGCATGCCGAAGGGGGCATCGCCATACTCTTTGGCAGCCTGTCCCCGGAGGGATCCGTGGTCAAGCAGACCGCAGTATCCCCATCCATGCTCGTCCATTCCGGCCCGGCAGTAGTCTATGATAGCGAAGAGGCTTCTATGGCCGGCATAGTAGGAGGAGAGGTAAAGCCAGGAGATGTGGTGGTGATAAGATACGAAGGGCCCAAAGGAGGTCCGGGAATGCGAGAGGCTCTGGCGCCCACCTCTGCCATCGCTGGGGCAGGTATGAGCGAATCCGTCGCCCTGATAACCGATGGCCGGTTCAGCGGAGGCACCAGAGGCCCCTGCATCGGCCATGTCTCTCCTGAGGCAGCAGTAGGCGGCCCCATCGCTTTAGTCCGGCCTGGTGATATGATCAGCATAAATATCCCTGCCCGCAAGCTCGATCTGCTGGTGGACCCCGCGGAGCTGGAGCGGAGGAGAAGCGAATGGAAGATGCCAGATATGCCGGAGAACGCCATAAAGACCGGAGTTCTGGCGCGTTACAGGAAGTCGGTGACCTCGGCCAGCATGGGCAGCGTACTCAGATGACGGGAATCAGGTGCTTCGTAGCGGTGGATCTCCCGGAGGAGATGCGCGAAAAGGTCGGACCGCTGCAGAGCAAGATAGCCACTGAGGGCTTGCGGCTGGTCCGGCCGGAGCTGGTCCATGTAACCATCAAGTTCCTGGGAGATGTGCCCGCGGAAAAAGTGGAGAGAGTCAAAAAGGCTCTGGCTGCGGTCAGGGCGGCCCCCTTCACCGCCCGCTTAGTGGGTTTGGGCGCATTTCCCGGAAGATCGGTGCGCGTGGTCTGGCTGGGCCTGGAAGGGGACTTCTCCCAGTTATCAGCCGAGGTACAAGCGGCCACAGAATCCCTGGGATTTCCCCCGGAGGAGCGGGGCTTCACCCCCCATGTGACAATAGGAAGGGTGGGCAGGCCCAATGCCGGGACCAGCCGGGAGCTTCTGGCGAAGATCGGCCTTCAGTCTGCAGTGGACCTGGGAAGCTTCACTGTAGAGGAATTCTATCTCAAAAAGAGCACACTGACCCCCGGAGGACCCATCTACGAAGACCTGGCAGAGTTCCCTCTCTGAGATTCGAGAACTGGTGCTGAGCCAGGTCCGGCCCAGCCCGAAAGAGAGAGAGAGGCTTCGTCTTATCTCCAGGGAGATCATAGCAAAAATCGAGCGTCTGGCAGAAGAGAGAGGCATGGTCCTCCAGGCCATGCTGGTGGGCTCGGCGGCCAGAGACAC
>NZ_DAIK01000059.1:8187-9032 GCF_002496085.1 Methanosaeta sp. UBA458
CGACCTGGGCGAAGCCATGGAACTGGCCAGGCTGGTTGCCCCGGAGCACGAGGAGAGGTACGCCGAGCATCCATATGTCCATGCCCTGGTGGACGGCTTTGAGGTGGATCTGGTTCCCTGCTATCTGGTCGATGATGCCAGCCGGCTGAAGTCAGCGGTGGACAGAACCCCATTTCATACCAGATATATCATCGCCAGGATCGCCGGCCTGGAGGATGATGTCCTCCTTTTGAAGCAGTTTCTCAAGGGAATAGGGGTCTACGGCTCAGAATTGAAGACGGGCGGCTTTTCCGGCTACCTGGTGGAGCTGCTGGTGATACTCTATCGCTCTTTTCCCGATGTTCTCCGGGCCGCCTCTCACTGGAGGCCCGATACCGTCCTGGACCTGGAGGGAGAGGGAAAGAAGCTGCATGATGAGCCTCTGACGGTGGTGGATCCCGTGGACCCCAACCGGAACGTGGCCGCGGCGCTGACCCTGGACAAGATGCTCCTTTTCAGTGCCGCATCCCGCTCGTTTCTCGACCGGCCCAGCCTGGAGTTCTTCTTCCCCCGCGAAGATGAGCCTCTCTCCGATGAGGAGGCTCAAGCCAGGATGGATGCGCGAGGGACAATGCCCCTCATTCTCCAGTTTCAGGCCCCGGACGTGGTTGAGGATGTCCTCTACCCCCAGATGCGCAAAGCGGAAGAATCCATCAGGGCGCTCTTGACTCGAAAAGGCTTTTTAATACTGCGCAGCGATGTCCTCGCCTATCGCGACAGGGCGGTGATGCTCTTTGAGATGGAGGGCTGGGAGCTCTCAAGAGCATGCCGCCGAACGGGCCCGCCCGTCTGGGAGGCGGAGCATG
>NZ_DAIK01000059.1:9075-15587 GCF_002496085.1 Methanosaeta sp. UBA458
TCACTGGGAAAGCACCTCTCCGAGGCCATTCGCAGAGGACACAAGATATACGCCGGTCAGGAGATCCTGGAGATCAGGGATCGAGAGTTCAGGATATTCCTGGCCCAATACCTCGATGCTCGGGCCCCCATATATTGAGGGCTTACAGGCTTTTTCGCCCAGGCTAAAAGCACTTCCAGTAGACCTTATGAATGCTCTTTATCTCATCGATCCGCCTAGCGACCTTGGGGTCGAATCCGTGAATATCCGGAACATCCCCCTGAAAAGCCCTTATCTGGGCCACAATGGCCTCCGCCTGGGCGGAGAGGTTGTAGCCTCCCTCCAGGACGGCTGCCACCCTTCCGTTTGAGCAGATATCCGCAACCTCCTTAACCACTCCGGCGATGGCGGCAAATCCGCTGGCCGTCAGGCCCATCCCCCCCAGAGGATCTTCTTTATGCGGGTCCTGGCCTGCTGAGACCAGGACGATATCAGGGGAGAACTCCTGGGCCATGGGCACCAAGAGCTCCCGGTAGGCCATCAGATAGCCCTCGTCCCCGGTTCCCGAGGGCAGGGGCACATTCACCGCGGTCCCCTCTGCGCCGCCCTCCCCGACGTCGTTCATTCTGCCCGTGCCCGGATAGTGGGGGAATTGGTGGGTGGAGAAATACAGCACCGAACGATCAGAGTAGAATATGGCATTGGTCCCATTACCATGGTGAACATCCCAATCCACTATCAAAACCTTCTCGAGATCCCTGGACTGGGCATGCTTTGCCGCTATGGCCACATTATTGAAGACGCAAAAGCCCATGCCGCGATTGGGCATGGCATGGTGGCCGGGCGGCCTGACCAGGGCAAAAGCTCCCCTATGGCCTTCAATCACCGCATCCACGGCAGCAATGGCGCCACCCGCTGCCATGAGGGCGGCATCAAAAGAGTCTTTGGAGAGGATGGTATCGATATCGAGGTGGCCGCCTCCCCGCTCGCATATGGCCTTCACCTGATCTATATAATTCCGCCCGTGTATTGCCTCGACTTGCTCGATCGTCGCGGGTTTCGGCGTGATGCACTCAATATCCAGTCCTTCGGATTCGATTCTATCCAAGATTGCCGTCAGGCGTTCCTTTCTCTCAGGATGTCCATCGGTATCGTGCAATAGATAGATGGGATGATAGACCAGGGCGAACTTCCCTTCACTCATATTTGCATATAATACCGCATCTCGTAAAACGATTTTCCCTTTAAAAATCAAAATTTTTTAATATTTTGGAAGATAATGTATTCAGAAAGAATACGAAGAGTATGATCAGTGTTTCCTCATTCGCATCAACCCGATTGCCTATACGATATACATCGATGCATAAAGGCCCGTTGTAGATGGCAAAAATCCTCTTGTTCGATCCTATCGATCAACTCTCTCCGGGGGTTGCTGCTGCCTCTTTGAGCTGATATCCTCAATCTGCTCCATTTCTTATTTTCTATCTTCTCTCATCCATTGCGGCCTTTCTCGTTTATCCAGATCAAAGAATAAGCTTTTAAACAAGGCAGATAATGCAGGCTTTGAGCCTAGCAAAGCTCTTTGGTCAACCTCTTAGCTCTGTGTGGGAAAGACCAGCACCAAGCTGCTATCATTGACCAAAAAAGATATAATAGGGAAATACTCTATCACTACCCTATAGTCCCTTATGGGATTAGGAGGGTGACGTAGCTATACACATGTCAGAGATGCGCCCGAAAGCAATGGCAATGCAGGAGATACCGTGCGCCATGCCTTTAGCGGGCGGTTTGAGATGTTATTCAGGCAATAGTTTTAAGAATAATCAGACTGTATGCTGCTAAAAGTGATCATGAAGGGTAAATAGGAGGTTAAAAGATGAAGAAATTGGCTGCAATTACATTTACATCGATGGTGCTATTACTGGCAACAGCGATGGCAGTAGGAGCGGCTGACAGTGTCGAGATTCGCGGGAAGGTCGCCACAGGGACCGACACCTGGACCGCGGACGACTTTGCCGGCTTCTACTACGATCTTGATGACGACATCAAGACCGAGGAACTGACAGCAACCGTGACCGAGGGCAATAAGCTCATGGAGCCTGATGGCGTCGTATACACCACCAAGGTCATGGCAGACGACTTCGACTATGAGGCCTGGGGATCCTACAATGTCATCGGCTTTATGGCCGACAAGTACTTTGCAGGATACATAGACACCCCAGATTCGGTTGAAGATGTACTCTTCGAGGAGTCCGACGACGAGAATGTTCTCTCCGATGAGCAGCTTCTCAAGATCCTGATGGACAACGACGATGAGAGAACGGTCACCTCCGGCACACCTCTGGCTATGGAAGAGGGCTATGAGCTGTCCATTGCAGCCATCGATATCGATGGTAACAAGGTCTATCTCGAGCTCTCCAAGGACGGAGCTGTTGTGGACAGCAAGGTCATCTCCCCATCCAAAGATGGCGCCACAATGAAGGACAAGACCTACTACTACAAGAAGGATATCGGCGACTCCAAGGATGTAGTCATCGTCGCTGCTCACTTCAAGAATGCCTTCCGTGGTGCCGAGCAGAACCTGGCAACCATAGATGGACTGTGGCAGCTCTCTGACAACCCAAGGGATGTCTCTGAGAACACCGAGTACGACAAGATGACCATCCAGACGGTCACCGCCGACAGCATCATGATGAACAATGAGGACAACGATATCACCCTTAGCAAGAACAAGGATATCACCCTCATGCCTGGCGTCTCCATCAGGACCGCTGATGCCGATGAGCTCAGATACTACCTCTACAAGGAGATCACCGAGCCAGGAACCTATGAGATCAGGGGCAATGTGGCCACTGATACCTTCACCTGGACTGCCGACAACTTCGCTGGATTCTACTACGATATCGATGACAACATCAAGACCGAAGAACTGGTCGCAACCATATCCGAGGGCAATAAGCTCCTTGAGCCTGATGGCGTAGTATATACCACCAAGGTCATGGCAGACGACTTCGAATATGAGCCATGGGGATCCTACAACGTCATTGGCTTCATGGCCGAGAAGTACTTTGCCGGATACATAGACACCCCAGATACCACTGATGATGTCCTCTTCGAGGAATCCGACGACGAGAATATCCTCTCAGATGAGCAGCTTCTCCAGATCCTGGTAGACAACGATGATGAGAGAACAGTGACCTCCGGCACACCTCTGGCTCTGGAAGAGGGCTATGAGCTGTCCATTTCAGCCATCGATATCGATGGTAACAAGGTCTACCTCGAGCTCTCCAAGGACGGAGCAGTTGTGGACAGCAAGGTCATCTCCCCATCCGCTGACAACGCTGGAATGAAGGACAAGACCTACTACTACAAGAAGGATATCGGCGACTCCAAGGATGTAGTCATCGTCGCTGCTCACTTCAAGAACGCCTTCCGCGGCGCCGACCAGAACCTGGCAACCGTTGATGGACTGTGGCAGCTCTCTGACGCCCCCAAGGATGTCTCTGAGAACACCGAGTACGATAAGATGACCATCCAGACGGTCACCGCCGACTCCATCACCATGGATATTGAGGATAACGATATCACCCTCAGCAAGAACAAGGATATCAGCCTCATGCCTGGCGTCTCCATCAAGACCGCCGATGCCGATGAGCTCAGATACTACATCTACAAGGAAGCAACCATCGAGGGAGAGGAAGAAGTAGCAGAGGAGGAGACCGCTGTAGTCACTCCTGTCAATGATACCGAGAAGGTTGTAGAAGAGGCTAAGGAAGCCGTCGAGGAAGCCAACAAGACGGTAGAGGAAGCTGAGGAAGTAGTTGAAGAGGCCAAAGAAGAGGTAGCTGAAGCTGAAGCCCATGCTGAGGAAGCTGCAGAGGCAACCGCTAACCAGACACCTGGATTTGGCAGCATCTTCGCCCTGACTGGCCTTCTGGCAGTCGCTTACCTCGTCCTGAGCAGGAGAGACTGAAAGATCAAATAGCTGGAGGAGCTGGGCTTCTCCAGAACTATCTCTTTTTTTTATTTTCATTTAATTCATATCATCACTATTGCGTTTGGTTTTTCTGTGGGGTAAGGCCCTAACCATCTGCCAATAATTTGAGCTCCCCAAAAAAGATGGCCTCGACGGGACGAATAAGTATTACATCTCGTATTCACATATATTGGGGCAGAATAGGTGGTGATTGTCCATGCAGAGCACTCAAGAAGCCCAATTCTGGAGAAGGCCGGATCAGGAGTCGGAGGACGTGAACTGCAGCCTCTGCTATCAGAACTGCCGCATCCGTCCCGGCAAGAGAGGAATATGCGCGGTGCGTGAGAATCAAGGTGGAATGCTAATGACGCTGGTCTATGGAAACCTCATTGCTGCCAATGAGGACCCCATTGAAAAGAAGCCATTCTTTCATTTCCTTCCCGGCAGCCTGGCCTACTCCATAGCCACTGTGGGCTGCAACTTCCGCTGTCTGCACTGCCAGAACGCAGATATCTCCCAGCTTCCTCATGAGACCGGCAAACTGCCGGGCAATTACGTTCCCCCTGAGGATGTGGTAGCGGGGGCAGTCTCCAGGGGTTGCCAGTCCGTTGCTTATACCTATACCGAGCCCACGATTTTCTTTGAGTACGCCTATGATGTGGCCAGATTGGCTCGAGCTTCCAAACTGCGCAATGTCTTTGTAAGCAACGGCTACATTGGCCAGGATGCGGCGGATAAGATCATTCCCCTCCTGGATGGCATCAACATCGACCTGAAAGGAGATGATGAGTTCTACCGCAAGGTGTGCAAGGCAAAGCTCGATCCGGTAAAGAGCAACATCGAGAAGTTCTGGCGGGCAGGAGTCTGGGTGGAGGTCACAACCCTGGTCATCCCAGGCTATAATGATTCAGTTGAGGTGCTGACCGATATGGCAGGGTTCCTGGCCGGGATCAGCCGGGATATGCCCTGGCATGTATCCGCCTTCTACCCCACCTACAAGCTGCTGGATGCACCGCCCACCGGAATAAAATCGATAAAAAGAGCCCTTAACATCGGACGGGAGGCGGGATTGAAGTACGTTTATGCCGGAAACATCATCGGAGAGAGCGAGAGCACCATATGTCCGGATTGCGGCTTCGTCCTAATCGAACGCCGCGGATACAGGGTCATGAAAAACACGGTGACCGAAGGGCGCTGCCCCAACTGCAAAGCTGCGGTGGCAGGAGTCTGGTCCTGACAAAATCTTAATATCTGACCCGCTCCGACTCTGCTCCATATGCCATTTTGCACTGTAGAGGAGGCGATCTCCGATATCCGCGCCGGTCGCTTCATAATAATATTGGACGACGAGAACCGGGAGAACGAGGGGGACCTGATGATGGCAGCGGAGAATGTGACCCCGGAGGCCATCAATTTCATGGCCCGCTTTGGCCGGGGTCTGATATGCATGCCGATGACCGCCGAGCGCCTTCGCGAGCTGGACATTCCCCTGATGACCAGCCAGAACACCGAGTCCATGGGCACCGCGTTTACCGTTTCGGTGGATGCCAGAATCAATACCACCACCGGCATTTCCGCATTCGACCGGGCGACGACCGTTCATGCCCTGATCGATCCTGTGACCAGACGAAACGATATTGTCACCCCCGGCCATCTGTTCCCCCTGCAGGCCAAAGAGGGGGGAGTTCTGCGGCGGACGGGGCATACGGAGGCCTGCGTCGATCTGGCCCGGCTGGCAGGGCTCCAGCCCGCTGGGGTGATTGTGGAGATCATGAACGATGACGGCACCATGGCCCGGCTCCCACAGCTCGAGCGCTTCGCCCAGGAGCACGGCCTGAAGATGCTGACCATCGAGAGCCTGATCCGCTACAGGATGCAATATGAGAAGCTCGTCTGCAGGATCTCCGAGGTGAGCATGCCCACGGAGTACGGCCTCTTCACCGCCATTGGCTATGAGTCCGTCCTGGACGGACAATGCCATATCGCTCTGGTAGCAGGAGACCCCACCTGCCCTGATGCCCTGGTCCGGGTCCACTCCGAATGCCTCACTGGCGATGTCTTCTCCTCAAAAAGATGCGACTGCGGCGAGCAGCTCCGCCGGGCTCTGCAGCTCATAAGCAAGAACGGCAATGGCGTCCTTCTCTATATGCGCCAAGAGGGAAGGGGCATAGGTCTCGCCAATAAACTGAGAGCATATGCCCTCCAAGATGGCGGATCGGATACGGTAGAGGCGAATCACCGGCTGGGCTACCCGGCAGACCTCAGGGACTATGGAATCGGCGCTCAGATCCTGGTTGATCTGGGAATAAAGCAGATTCGCCTTCTGACCAACAACCCGCGCAAGGTGATAGGGCTTGAGGGCTACGGCCTGGAGATCGCAGAGCGAGTACCTTTAGAGGTTGAGCCCAATAACATCAACCGCCGGTACCTGGAGACCAAGAGAGACAAGATGCACCACCTTCTTCTCCAGAATGAGGGGCAGTAAAAAAGAAAGGCTCTTCGCTGAATTATGTGGGTCAGGCACTGCAGTGGTTTTAGTCTCTGTTCCTCTGCGCCT
>NZ_DAIK01000073.1:0-6857 GCF_002496085.1 Methanosaeta sp. UBA458
TACGTGTAAGAATAAATATGTTGCCGTTGAAAATGATATCTATAAATCTTTTTATTGGGTTTTTAGAAGTATGTGCAAGATACAAAGACATCCAATAAAATTCCCCCATAAATGGCCTTTGATACTTGCCGGCGATATCCTAAGAGAGACATGCGATCCTGAGGATGGCATGAGGATGGGATGCATAAAGACTATGACAAGGGCAGGGGTAAAAAAGGATGGGCGTGCAGGATGAAAGTGAATGCGACTGCTGCCGTCGGCTGCTGGATGGGGAAAGAGTATTATCAAGGCATGCGGTCAATGTATGATGTCATCTTCGAACAGGGAGATGCTCTACAGGATGTGGGCAGCATTATGATCAAGGGCAAGGCATGGATCTTTGGCGACGACGTGGACACGGATGTGATCATCCCGGGAAAGTACCTGCGGACGCGAGATCGCCATCTCTGGGCGGAGCATGTCATGGAGGGCCTAGACCCTCAATTTGCGTCGCGCGTCGGAAAGGGAGACATAATCGTGGCCGGCGAGAACTTCGGAAGCGGTTCGTCCCGCGAGCAGGCGCCCCTGGCACTGAAAGAGGCGGGCGTGGCTGCGGTGGTAGCTCGGTCCTTCGCCCGCATATTCTACCGGAACGCAATCAACGTCGGCCTTCCTCTCATCGAGGCCCAGCCCGTCTGCCAGGAGGGGGACCTGGTGGAGGTGGACCTTCAGGCAGGTACGGTGCGGGTGGAGGACAGAGTCTATCAGGGAACCCGCCTGCCTGACTTTCTGATGGCCATACTGAAGGACGGTGGGCTGGTGGCCCACCGGCGACGAGAGAGAGGCCTGGACTGACTGGCATGATCTTTCCGGACAACTACAAATTCGTGGGCATAAAAGACCAAGAAGAGCGGGGCGGCCCCATCTACTTTTCCACCCGGTATCTGATCAGCCGGGACGGCCCCAGCCTCTATGCGGTGAAGAGCAGTGGAGAGGGCTTCATGAGAGAGGTCCAGGATCTGGAGCTGATCGCCTGCGGTCAGGAGATCGCCTTCTATCCGGAGAGGGTGGATACCAGGAATAGAACCCTCCTGATCGATCTGGCATATGAGATCTCTCGAGAGGGCAAGGCGAACACAGTGGTCTTCCAGGGCCCGGACGAGCACATCACCTTCGTCAAAGATCCCGACCCCGGCCAGGTCCTGAAGATCGAGGTCATGGACGTCTCCCCACCGGATCCGCCCTGGCTGATCTGCACCCTGCAGGGGCTGGAGGATTGCGGAGTGCTGGGGGACCTGATGGTGAGGTTCGTGCCCAGGATCCTGAACCTGGAGAGGTTCTACTGCCCGTCCGTCTATTATCCCTGCCGGGCAGGGGGGCTGGGTAGATCTTTGGACAGCGACCCCGTGGTCCACGAGCGGCCGAGGATAGTGGGCTGCGAGGTATCGCGAGAGATCTTTCTGGCCAACAATCCAGGAAAGGAGCACGAATTCATCAATGTCTGTCCCATCCATTGCCGGGAAAGAGAATTTCAGCCCCAGGGGCCATTCATCACTCGCTGCTGCCGGTCGGAGCGAAGGGGGAGGACGGAGAAGTGCGGCCAGCCGGGAATTGTTGTCCACTGGGGAGATGGTGCCTGGGAGATAGCGGAGGCGGTAAGGTGTCTGGTCAAGGATCTAAGAGGGTAGCAGTGATTGCCGGGGACGGCATAGGCCCGGAAGTGGTTGAAAGCGCCCTGGAGGTGCTGCGGGCCGCGGGAGCGTCACTCGATCTGGTCCATTTTGAGATCGGCCTGGGCCGCTGGAAGAGGACGGGGGAGGCGATGGACGAAGATGATCTGGAAGAGATTTCTGGCTGCGACTGCATTCTTTTGGGTGCGATCACCACCCCACCCGATCCCAATTACCGGAGCGTTCTCTTAAGGCTGCGGCGGGCCCTGGACCTTTATGCCAACATCCGGCCCTTCCAGTCCCATGACCTTGATTTCATCATCGTGCGAGAGAACACCGAGGGGCTCTACTCCGGAGTGGAGGAGGTGGGGGTGGAGGAATCGCGTACCCTGAGGGTGATAACCCGTCGCGGTTCGGAGAGGATCGCAGAAGCTGCATGCGACCTGGCGGCGAGACGCCGCCGTCTTACTATCATCCATAAGTCCAATGTGCTGCGAAGCGATCGGCTCTTTTTGCAGACCTGCCGGGAGGTGGCGGAGCGGCGGGGCATTCTTTATGAGGATATGCTGGTGGACGCGGCCGCCTACAACCTGGTGACTAATCCTCAGAGGTTCGATGTCCTGGTCACCACCAACCTCTTCGGAGACATCCTGAGCGACGAGGCGGCAGGGGTGATAGGAAGCCTGGGGCTGTGCGCCAGCGCCAATCTTGGGAAGTCTCGCGCTCTGTTCGAGCCCATTCACGGCAGCGCTCCTGATATCGCGGGAAAGGGGATTGCCAATCCGGTAGGAGCCATTCGCAGCGCTGCCATGATGATGAGGTGGCTGGGCGAGCTGGAGGCGGCAAGCAGTATAGAGGAGGCGGTGAAAAGGGCGCTGGCAGCGGGGGCGAGGACGCCGGATCTGGGCGGCAGATGTTCTACCTCAGAGGTAACAAGGGCAGTGACAGGATATCTGATGGCAAAAGAGAGCTGAAAAGGCGGCCGGCGCAAAATTCAATCTAATCAAAAAAAAGAGTTCATTCGATCTACTTTTTGCGCCCCATGCGGCGGGCAAACCAGCGGGACAGGCACCAAGGGAGGCTGTTTTCCAGCCGTTTCCTGATCACTTCCGGGCTGTCTCTTCTCTTCTTTGACTGCCTGCTCATGAAATTCACTCTATGCAATTAGCGATGCCCGATGGTTAATACCTGGTGGTTCAGGGACGAAGCTGAAAAGGAAAGAAACCCTTGCACCCTTTACCGCCATCAGAAGGCAATCCGATCGGAGGCATTCAACAGACATCCTTCTCCAGCTTCCTCACCATCTCCTCCGCCCTCCGTCCCACCTGGACTGGATCGACGGGAACCCTGGCCACGCCGCTCTCTATGGCTGCCCGGGCCACTGCCTCCGCCACCGCGGGAACCACCCTTCTGTCCAGGGGAGAGGGGATGATGCACTCCCGGGTAACGCTCTCCACCAGACCGGCTATAGCCCGAGAGGCAGCCATCTTCATCTGTTCGTTGATATCGCTGGCCCGCACGTCCAGAGCACCCCGGAATATGCCAGGAAAGCCGAGGACATTGTTCACCTGATTGGGATAGTCGGAGCGGCCGGTAGCCACCACAACCGCTCCCGCCTCCAGTGCCAGCTCGGGCATGATCTCCGGCTCGGGATTGGCCATGGCAAATACCACGGCATCCCCAGCCATGCTGCTCACCATGTCTGGGGTCACTATTCCTGCCACGGAAAGGCCCAAAAAGACGTCCGCCCCACGAATGGCATCGGCCAGAGTGCCGGTGACATTGCGTGGATTGGTAAGAGCTGCGATCTCCTGCTTTGAGGGGTTCAGGTCCGGCCGAGCCTTATGAATCACCCCTCTGCTATCGCAGAGTATGACGTCCTTTGCTCCGAAGCTTAAAAGGAACTTGGTGACGGCAACCCCTGCAGCCCCTGCCCCGCTCACTGCCACCTTTAGATCCCGAAAGTCCTTTCCTACCAGGCGGAGGGCGTTGATCAGAGCTGCCAGGGCGACCACTGCCGTTCCATGCTGATCATCATGAAATACCGGGATCGTCAGGGCCTTCTTTAACCTCTCCTCCACCTCAAAGCAGCGGGGAGCACTGATATCCTCCAGGTTTATCCCTCCGAAGACCGGCTCGATCATGGCCACGGTCCTCACTATATCCTCAGGATCCTTGGAGGCGACAGCTATTGGAAAGGCATCTATCCCGGCGAAGTTCTTGAACAGTATCGCTTTGCCCTCCATCACCGGAATGGAGGCCAGAGCTCCTATATCGCCCAATCCCAGCACGGCAGTCCCGTCCGTTACCACTGCCACCAAATTTCCCTTGGCAGTGTAGCGATAGACGTCATCCGGATTCCTCTCGATCTCGCGACAGGGTGCGGCCACCCCCGGGGTATAAGCCAGGCTCAAATCCCGGCTGGTGGCGCAGGGCACCTTGCTGTGCACGGCAATCTTTCCCATGACGGCTTCATGAAAGGCTAGAGCTTCTTCTCGAAGGGACATAACATACTCCTGAGGGAGGCATTCAGGGGAGCAACAGATATAAAGCATGGGCCAGAGGGTGTCTAACCTGTGCCGGGGTGGCAGAGCGGACAAATTCCGGGCGGCCGTAGGCCGGCGGAAGTTCAAACGCGGCAGGCTCGAGACCTGTTGTCCCTTCCAGGGACACTTGGGTTCAAAATGACGGGGCGCAAGAGACCCGCCAGGAAAATCCCAACCCCGGCGCTAAAAATATGCAAAGTTTCATATCAGAGTAAGTTGCGACGAAGAGCTGATTATTATGGCTAGATTTCCAGAAGCAGAAAACAGAATCTTGAACCTCAAGATATGCATGCGCTGCAATGCGCGAAACCCAGTAAAAGCTACACGCTGCCGCAAATGCGGCTACGAAGGCCTGAGGATGAAGTCCAAGGAGAACAAGACCGCTTAGATTGAAAATGACTTTTGAGATGGGCAGGGTCGAGCTGCACCTGAGGGATGCTGTAAAAAAGCACGGAGCGGGCCACTTAACCCTTATCGATCCTGATTCCCAGACCCCCCAGGAAGCAGGGAGGATGGCCCAGGCAGCGAGCCAGGGGGGGACGGACGCCATCATGGTAGGTGGCTCGGTGGGGGCCACGGGTGCCCTCCTGCACAATACCGTGGCCGAGATCAAGAAGGTGACCGATCTTCCGGTCATCCTCTTTCCGGCAAGCGTAGCTGGGCTGTGCGAGAACGCCGATGCCGTCTTCTTCATGAGCCTGCTAAACAGCCGCTCTCCCAACTACCTCATTGAGAACCAGGCCATGGGAGCGCCTCTGGTGCTGTGCTACCGCCTGGAGGCCTTGCCGATGGCCTATATCATCATCGAGCCTGGTGGGACGGTGGGCTATGTGGGCGATGCCCGCCTGATACCCAGAAAGAAGCCGGAGCTGGCTTGTGCATACGCTTTGGCGGGAAAATACCTGGGAATGAGGCTGGTCTATCTGGAGGCCGGTTCAGGGGCGGACTCGCCGGTGCCCGCGGGCATGGTGGCACTGACGAAGAAGCTGCTGGGCGATGTGCTGATCATTGTGGGCGGTGGCATAAGAAGCGGCAGAGCAGCCGCAGAGCTGGTGGCCGCCGGAGCCGATCTGATAGTCACGGGCACCGCTGTTGAGAAGAGCCAGGATGTGGCCTCTTTTATCTCTGAGCTGACCTCATCCATTCGCAGGTAGCACTTCGTGTCATCGGATATTCTGAGATTTCTCGATTCATCAAACATCGATGGCTTTCTCTTTGTGGGAGATAGCATAAGCAACTCGGATATGTATTACCTCTCCCATTTTCTTGCTGGGGACAGGTTCGCCATCCTCTTCCAGGAAAAGACTTCGATCCTCGTCTCCTCCATGGAAAAGAGCAGAGCGAAGAAGGAATCCTGTGCAGATGAGGTTCTAAGCACCCGGGACTACCATATCATGGAGAAGCTGAAGAGCTGCGGAAAGCCGGAGCTGGCCTACATAGAGGCCTTGAAG
Organism: Methanosaeta sp. UBA458; assembly: GCF_002496085.1. NCBI lineage: Archaea > Methanobacteriati > Methanobacteriota > Methanomicrobia > Methanotrichales > Methanotrichaceae > Methanothrix > Methanosaeta sp. UBA458. The sequence goes on from NZ_DAIK01000073.1 coordinate 5,647, forward strand.
GATTTTTTGAGGGATCACGACGTATTGCGCTTAGGAGTTGCATACAGCTTCCCGATAGGTATATTCCAGCCATTATCCAGGCATTTCGACATCCAGATCCTGGAGAGCCCGGCCAGGCGGGCAAGGTCGAAGAAGAGCCCCCAGGAGATCGATTGCATAACCACTGCCCAGAGGGCCTGCGAGAGGGCGATGCAACGAGCTGTGGAGCTTATCGCCTGCTCTGAGCCTCGAGGAGATACCCTATACCTTCAGGGCCAGCCCCTTACCGCTGAGCAGATTCGATCGGCCATCGATATCTCCCTCCTTCAGGATGGTTGCGAAGCCGCAGACACCATCGTTGCCGGCGGCACCCAGGCAGCCGAACCCCATGCGCGAGGGACGGGTCCCCTGCCCGCCAATTCCCCCATTGTAATCGACATCTATCCCCGGTCCAAGACGCACCGCTACTACGCAGATATGACTCGCACCGTCCTTCGAGGAGAGGCCCCTGGGGAGGTAAAAGAGCTCTACCATGCCGTTCTTGCCGCCCAGGAGGCAGGGATCGGTGCCATTCGAAGCGGCATATCAGGAGAGGAGGTCCATGCCGCTGTCTCCGCTGTCTTCCAGGAGATGGGCTATTCCGAGAGGGATGGCTGTGGCTTCACCCATTCCACCGGGCACGGCGTGGGGCTGGATGTGCATGAGCTGCCCTCCCTGAGCGAAGGAGGGGAGATATTGAAAAGCTCGCAGGTAGTGACCGTAGAGCCGGGCCTATACTATCCGGATATCGGTGGAGTGAGACTGGAGGATCTTCTGGTAGTGAGAGATAAAGGATGCGAGAACCTCACCCGCTGCAGAAAGGATCTCGTCCTCTGAAAAAGAGCTCGACAGAGCATTTATAGCTAGCTTGCCATTTGGTGATAATGATGGACGCAGAAATTCTAGATAATTACCGGAAGGCCGGACGAATTCTGGCCGAAGTGCTGCAGGAGGCAAGGCCGAAGGTGGATGTAGGCGTGCCCCTGCTGGAGGTGGCCGAGTTCGTGGAGGAAGCCATAAGGTCAAAAGGCGGCCTGCCTGCATTTCCCTGCAACATATCTTTGGACCGGAGCGCGGCTCATTATACACCCTCGCCAAAGGACGAGAGCGTATTTGCCGAGAATATGGTGAAGCTGGATGTGGGAGTGCATGTGGACGGCTACATCGCCGATGCTGCCATCACCATAGACCTT
>NZ_DAIK01000073.1:6961-19060 GCF_002496085.1 Methanosaeta sp. UBA458
GCCAGCGGTGCCGAACAAGAGAATGGATAAGGGAGTGATCCTAAAAGAGGGGGATGTCATCGCCATTGAGCCCTTCGCCACCAATGGCTCGGGGAGGATCAGCGAGGCGCCCATCACTGAGATCTATGGATTCGGCGGGTCCCGGCCCCAGAGGCTTCCCGCGGCCAGAGCCCTGATGAAGGAGATCGTGGAGAGCTATAAGACACTACCTTTCGCCAGACGGTGGTTGAAGGCCGAGAGGGCGGAATATGCATTGATGCATCTCGTGCGGAGCGGCGCTGTGCACGGATACCCGGTACTATGGGAGGTTGAGGGGGCGCTGGTCTCCCAGGCAGAGCATACGGTCCTGATTCTGGAAAATGGATGTGAAGTGACAACCAGGATAGGCTAGAGGCTTCTTTTTATCATTTATTCTCCTGTCGAAGGAAAAACAGGGCAGAATTAAGCGAGACTAATCACCCTCACCTGTATCCTCCGATCCGTCCTCATCCTTATAGCTGTCATCGCCTATCATGGCCGCGGAGATGGCATCAATGCCGTCCATCAGCTCAGCAGTCATACAATAAGGCAGCTCGCCGATCTCGGGAAGATTCTCCCCACCGATCACCCTGGCCCCCACCTGGCTGAGCAGATCGAAGGCCTCATCCAGATTCTCCTTCTCCTCTGCCGCTACTGCCCTTGCCACCAGCTCATCGAGGGGGCTCTCCCGATCGAAGCTTCCGGTGATATAGCGCTGGCTGGAGACGAATACAGCAGCAAGCGAGGTCTTGAGTGATTCTATCATCAGATCGGCATCCTCTCCAAGGGATTCGTGCTCCTGGAAGACAATTGAACGGATGGCCTCGATATCGTCCAAAGCCTCTTCAGCGCTTATGATCTCTCTTTCAAAGCGGGCAATGACCTTGAGACAGGCCAAAACCACATCGTCCATGATATAGATGAAGACCGCTCCCGAGTTCTTATCATCGGATTCTGTGAGCTTGAAGTTGCTGTCCTTCACCTTGTTCATCCAGTTAAGCCAACGCTTCTGGGTATAGAATTCTTCCTTCATTGTAGAACTCATCCTTTCTCTATACAATTCAGCGGTATGTATCCGCCAGGGCAACTCTCTCGATAACCAGATCCTCTATCCTGTCCTCTCCCACCGAATCAAGCTCTGCAGAAGAGATATTAAAAACCTCTTTTACCGCATTGTATCGGCAGGAGCAGCCCAGTCCATCCGGCTTTAGAAGTCTAGACAGCTCTATTTCATCTGGCCAGTTGCATTGGCCCTCCAGGCTGGCGAGGACGAGGGCTATGCGCTCGGTCTTATCTGATACACCCATATTTAGGGCCCTCTCAATCTGCCTCTCTCCGGAAGCATATCTCATTATCTCCATGCCAACATCCTTGGCGATGTTTCTTCTCTGAGAGAAGGCGGATAAGGCCTTTTCCGTGGCGAAGAGGATATGCCTATTGCTTACCACTTTATCTGCATCCAAAGCCTGCACAATACAACCGTATCGATGTTGCAGATCCTTTATTGCCGATATGAGATCCTTTCTATCAGGGATGGCCGGCCTTCCGAAGAGGAGGCGGATTTCGTTCATCACTCCGAGATCGGATCTGCTGCTCTAAAAGCTTGCGGTCCTGTAAATCGATTCCCAGCAGAATGGGCTAAACGCTGCCACTTGACTGGATCGAAAACATCAGGCAAGCCCAAGAATAAATCAAGAAATGCTAAAATCTGAGAAAGGGCAGTTTATCTGCCCAATTAGGTGGAAATTTTCGAGCCTTTCAGACCAGGCCGGCACGCTGCAACCTTAGCAAATCTGCCGTATTCAGCTTTTCGCCCTGTCGGAAGTGGGTAAGGATCTCTTCTGCCTCGCGCTTGGCAACCTCTTTGGCGCGATCCTCTTTGATATCCTTATTCTTCTTCTTCAAGCCCATGATCACTTTTTCGAAGTCGCGAACCTCTCGCTGGGTGCGGATGAACTCCTTATGCTGCTCATCTGCAGCCTCCTGGGCCTTTACAAACTCCTTGTGAGCGGCATCTGCTTCCGCACGGGTCTGATCGGCTTCCTTGAAGGTCGCAATCATCTGATCATGGTATTCCTGGGCCAGCTCTGCGTACTTTGTGACGTCATCGTGGTGCTTTGATGCCTCATCCCTCAATGCTTGAGCCTCATCCAGAAGCTTCCTCAGCTCCTCGTTCTTCTCAAGCTGCTCCTTGCGACTCTTAAACTCCGCATGCAGGGAGGCAATCTTATCCACCAGTTGCTTCTCTTTATCTGGGCTCAAGACCTCAGTCTGCTGCCTAAACTCAAGATGATCAATCTCCCGGCGCAAGTCTCTTATCGAACGATCACCAGTGAGGTTGTACTTCTTGCGGATATCGTCTATCCTGGCATAGAGCTGATTGGTCTTCTCGTTGAACTCGTCCCTGTGCTTTTTGGATTCAGCCACATTCTTGTTATTCTCATCCCGCAGCTTCTTGAGCTCTTGGGCCTTGTCGATCAACTCTTTGGTGGCCTTGTTAAGCTCATTTCTTTTGGCGGCCCACTTGCTCGCCTCTGCGTTCAGTTGGCTGCGTCTGTCCTTAAAGGCAAGGGACTCCTGCCTGAGTTTGCCTCTTTTCTCTTCTAGTTCTGCCAGCATCCCCCGTTTGTCCTCCTGTTCCAGCCCACGGCTGGGGTTTGGTCCCGCTCCGGAACCAAAAAACCCGGGAATCCTTCGCCAGGGTGGCGAAGCGCTTTTCTATGGCGCGATACATATGGGTTTTTTATACGCCCAACTCGTTTTTCAAATGGAATTGCCGGGCTAGTGCACAAAGGTGCACTATTCTCATTCCAGATTATCCACTGCTCAGTTGTTTGATGCAAGCGGTATGATCAAAAATGGCCTTTCCATAAGATCAACAGGAGCGAGCATATTAATACCTATCGAGAAACCCTTTACGTATTAACCTTTTGGTTATCTCCGGACAATGGCCAAAAGGATCAATCCCTCAATTGACCACTCCATAGCAGAGAAGGGGTCTACCATGACGCAGTGAAGGGCAAAATCCCGCCTTTGCATGCAAAAGGCAATCAACAGATTGAAATAGGTGATTTGACCAAAAGAAAAGAAGGAATATTAATGGAAATGGCAATATTCGCTTAGATGGAGGGATTGATCTGAAGGCCAGACTAGCAGCGCTGACAGCAATGATTTTGATTGCTTTCACGGGGAATTCATTAGCAGCAACCGATAATGACATTAATGAAGGGTATAAATACACCAACGCTATCCTGCAAAAGAATACCACATTCGACTTCGAGCAGAGCGTGCAGGGTAACGGCTACTTCATGACTTATATTTATGCCAAAGCGGGCAATACCGCAGTCAAAAACTACGCCCACGGCAGTGGCTCATTGAACAGCGAGTCCCTCTTGACATTACAGGATATGGACCGCCTTACCCACGATGCCAACGCAGACTACAATGATTATTATCAGAACTGCATTGAGTTCAAAGAGGATGTCTCCATGGTCTATGCGCCCATGAGGATTGCAGTTGGAACAGGATATTATGCAGCAAATCCCCTGGACTACAGCTCCCTGCTCAAGGAGAAGACCTGGGTAAAGAACTACCGCGCCGGCACCAGCATGCATCATGAGGTCGAGTATGCCCATGCACTGGATAAGGAGTTGAACATAGTCGTCAAAGAGGTCTTCAATAAGACCTACGATCCTGAGATCTTCGGCATTGGCTATACCCAGATGACCATAAATGAGGATATGACCGACGGAAAGGCTCACATTGGTGTCCTGCAGGCCGCCGACAACTATGCCAGCCTGGATGACGGAGACTTTACCGCCGAGAACCTCGCGATCAGGAAAACTGCCTGGAGAAATCCAGCAATTGAGATAGACGAAGACTACTGGGGAACCTATCATATCGAAAAGAACATGACGCTGGAGACTCCCTACCGTCTGGTTCAGAAGAATGAGGACTGGCTGCCCTGCTGCTTCGGCGGCTTTGACAGCATGACTTCTGCCGAAAAGAAGTACATCAAGTCTGCAACCGGTATCTTCGATTGCACCTGCTTTAAGGCACCAACCCAGGCCCAGTTTCAAAGAACCTACTAAGTGAGGGAGAAACACTCCCGCTTTTTTTAATATGCAGTTCGCTACGTGGGAGCCATTCTACAATCAGATATTGCAGGACTTCGGCTTCTCTTCTGCCAGGGATGAAGAGGGAGCGCATCTACTGGCAGAGCTTTTGCAGTATTCCGGAGATTGTCGCCCATCGGCAGAGGAACGGATTCGCGGGAGAAAGGCAGTGATATTTGGCAATGCTCCATCCCTTGACCGCGAGCTTGATGCGCTGCCCCCTATGGATGCTGCCCGCATCGCTGCGGACGGGGCGGCAGCAGTTCTCTTAAGAAGGGGAATTGTGCCGGATGTTGTGGTTTCCGACCTGGACGGCCCCTTTCCTGCAATTCTGGAGGCCTGCCAGAAGAAAGCGATCATCGTCGTTCATGCTCACGGAGACAATCTGGATGCCTTAGCCAGATATGTGCCCCAGCTGGAGAATGTCATCGGCACCTGCCAGTGCCGGCCATCGGGTGGACTGTACAACTTTGGGGGATTCACAGACGGAGATCGGTCCGTATTCCTGGCGGTCGAGCTCGGGGCGTCCTCAATTGAGCTGGTGGGCTTTGACTTTGAGGACCAGAGCGTGACCCCCCGAAAAAGAAAGAAGCTGGCCTGGGCGAAGAGGCTAATAGAGATCGCCCTATCCGAAAAGTGAGCTTGTGTATCAGGAGCGAGCTGATCTTGCCGCTGCTCGGGTTGCCCTTCCAGTCCCCAACAAGGTCTGGCTAGGTCAGCATTTCAAGTATGGAAGATACAGCGCTCTCTGCCACCGCATCCTCATCGAGGCTCGCATCTATGATCACAAAGCGCTCTGGCTCCAGGGATGCCAGCCTGCGAAAGTTCCCGTCCACCTGGCGCAAAAACTCCTGCCGTTCGAACTTCTCTCTCCCCGAACGAGAGCTGATTCTCTGCACTGATAATTGGGGATCCAAAAGGAAGAGGAGAGTCCTGTCCGGGCGCAGGTTCCATGGTCGATAGATCTCTCTGATCCAGACCAGGGGATCGGGAACAATCCCTTTCAGAGTCACCCCCTGATAGGCAGCGGTGGAGTCGGCATACCGATCGCATAAGACAATTGCCCCCGCCTCCAAAGATGGGATTATGGTATCGGCCAGGTGGCGGGCATGGTCTGCCATGAAGAGGAAGAGCTCTTCCATGTGCTCGGCAAATGATAGCTCGCCGGTCGATTCCCTCAATATCTCTGAACGCAGTATCCTCCCAGCAGCGCTGTTGGAGGGCTCAGCGGTGATGAGCAGCGTTCTTTCCGGAACCAGCTCCTTCAGCTTTGCCGCAATATGGCGGATCGCTGTGCTCTTTCCCGAGCCGTCGATCCCCTCCAGTGTGATAAGCAGGCCTTTCACAACTTCAGAAAGGCCATAATGAAGATTAATTTGTCGCCCGATACTAACTCTGGCACGTCATCCGATGGGTATCCGCAGTCAGGCCAGCAACCCTCGCAACGGGCGTCTGTACCGCATTTGGGTTGTCTCATGGTCATAGGTAGACGATAGTCAGTATCCTACCATAAGGACCTATCAACGCGGCCTGTAGTCCCTATCCTGCACCGGCACTCACGGCAGAACATACTCTAAGCTCGTGTCAGCCCTCGAAAGGGACATTACAAGAATTCATCCATGATTAATAAAGTTATCTACATACGATATAATAATCGACTCATATCGGAGCGCTGCCGCCAGTAAGCTTTAAGTTAGTGTTCTACATTAACAATGCTGAGGTGCTTCGTTTGACCGACAAGATCTATGTAATCGGGCACAAGAGTCCTGATACCGATTCTGTAACATCTGCCATAACCTATGCCAATCTGAAGAACGCCCTGGGAATGAAAGAGGCCGTACCTGCCGCCGCAGGAGACATAAATGCCGAGACCAAGTTCCTGCTGGACCACTTCAAGGTTCCTTACCCGGAGAAGCTCACCGATGCTACAGACAAGAAAGTGATACTGGTAGACCACAATGAGATGGCCCAGGCGGTGGACAATCTCAATATGGAGAACATCGTGGAGATCGTGGACCACCACAAGATAGGGGGCCTGGCTACAGGAAAGCCCATATTCTTCCTCAATGAGCCGGTGGGCGCGACTGGCGGCATCATCGCGAACCTCTATGAGATGAACAATGTGCCGATCAGCAAGGAGATGGCTGGCCTGATGATGTCCGCCATCCTCTCAGATACCGTCCTATTCAAGTCGCCCACCTGCACTCCTCGCGACAAGACCGCAGTGGAGAAGCTGGCCAAAATCGCTGGCGTCGATCCGATGAGTTTCGGTATGGAGCTGCTGAAGGCCAAGAGCGATGTCTCATCCAAGTCGGCCAAGGATATTCTCCTGGGAGACTTCAAGAAGTTCGACTTCTCCGGCACAAAGTCCGGCGTTGGTCAGATCGAGGTCATGGATCTGAAGGACCTGGAGCCCAAGAGAGCGGCAATCCTGGAAGAGATGAACAAGATGAAGGACGCTGAAGGTCTGGATATGATCGTTCTGATGCTCACCGATGTCATGAAAGAGGCAAGCGACATTCTCTTCGTAGGAAATGCCCAGGCAGCGGCAGGATTTGAGAAGGCATTCGGCGGCAAGATCCAGAATAACTCCATCTACAAGGAAAAGGTACTCTCCAGGAAAAAGCAGGTTGTCCCGCCCCTGGAAGGCGCCTTCAAGAAATAAATCATCTGGATTTGTGGCCGATGGGCCACCTTTAGTTTTTCTCTTTTTTGCATTCTTTTCCCTTTGCCAGCACACCATCCCGCCTAAATCGCCACCGTCCTGCAACTGATTGCCCACAGTTGAAGTGGTCTAGCGGCTGGGGTGAATGCATAGATCCTTCTGTTTCAAGCGCACCAAAGGCATTGAGAGATGGCGGCGAGCGCAGGGAGGCACCTCATAAAACCCGGTCTCAAGATCACGGGCCCGATTCTCTATTTCGCGAGAGGATGATCTGGTCTTGCAGCGACGGCAGCGGTAGCCCTGGCCCTTGCCCGCGGACTCCATCCTTCTATGGCATTGAGGGCATAAGGGCGCTGCCTGTACCTTTTCGGGAGCAAGATGGAGGATGTTGATCTTCTCCAGGTTCAGCGTTCCATCCCGCACCGAACCGAAGACCTCCAGCTCATCCCCCGGCCGCAGCTCTTTTATGATATTGCGGAAGTTCTTGGTGGGCTCGAAGGCTGCGCACTCAATCCTGCCCCCCCCATTCAGCCCCACTCCCTCATTATGAAGGGTCAAGAATACGTGTCCACCAGCGATCACCCTGGCCGGCCCGGCGACAAAACCGTGCAGCCGGTAGCTCTGGCTGTCCTTTGCCCGGGCTATCTGGCCTTCGAGGATATGGGCATCTGTGCCCTGGTTGGTCTGATAGAGCACATACCTCTCCACCGGCTCAGATCTTATGGTCTCAAATGCTCTTTTAATGGCCACTGGATCCGAGCCTCTTATGCCGAAGAGGACTGGATCAGCAGAATGGGGCGCGAATACCACTCTATGGTTATGATGGTCCACAGTATCCCAGGTCTGGGGATAAGTGAGCCTGTCCGCTTCCCATACGGTGGCGGGATCTATGAACCTGGGCGTGCCCCACTGGCTGCGCTGCCGATAGGCTATCAGCTCATAGGTCCAGTCCGGCAGGTCTGCCCCCACCGCAGCCAGAGCGCCGATCAGACCCCTTCCCTTCTTGAAGCCCCGATACCATATCCCCTCCTCGTCCAGAAGTCGTCTCGCGGAGTCTATGCTGAGAATCTCCGTGACCGCAGAGCGATAGAAGGCCCTCATCCTCTCCGTCACCTCCTCTGCAATCACCAGTCCGGGATTGGTGTTGGAACCAGAGAAGTCGGAAAGCTCGAGAAGCGTCTGGAGAGCGATTCTCTTCACCATATCCGGGCGGCTGCTCTTAAGGCTGAAGGCGAGGGCAGCATTACCCCGGGTCTTATAGCGGGCGCAGGGATTGAGGCGGATGAGCCTGGGCAGGCCCTCGATCTCCCCCCAAGAAACGAGCCTCTCCATGAGCACCGCGGCCAGATAAGTGGTGCACAGGCCTCGTTCAGAATCGGTATCATCTATTCCAATAAACATGGTCAAGCTTAAATAGCGGTCAAACGGACATATATAATGATGGATAAGGAGCTTCTTGCCGCGCATGTGGAGGAGGTTTTGAGAGAGGCAGGATTCTCTACCTCTGACCGCTGCTATCTCCGTCCCAGGAGCTTCGACCTGGCAGCCAGAAGAGATGATCAGTTCCTTTTTTTGAAGATCCTCTCCAATATCGACGGCCTGAATGAGAGGACTGCCCTGGAGATCAGGCGTCTGGCCAAGCACCTATTAGCCAGCCCCATACTGGTCGGAGAGAAGACCCGCGACCAGTACCTGGAGAGGGGAGCGGTCTACTTCCGCTATGGCATTCCCACCCTCAGCCTGTTCACCCTGGCAGACTGCCTGCTGGAAGGGGCCTTGCCCCTGGTCTATGCGGCGCACGGCGGGCTTTATGTGCGCATCGATGGAGACCGGATGAGACAGATCCGGCTGGCACGAGGCATATCTTTGGGGGCCCTGGCCACAGAGCTAGGCGTCTCCCGCAGGACCATTAGCAAGTACGAGGTCGAGGACATGGACACCTCGGTTGATGTGGCTTTGAAGCTGGAGGAGATCTTCAATGAGGAGCTGATCGAGCCGGTAGATCCCTTCCAGACCGAGGCGGTGGCAGAGGTGAAGGGGCCGGTGACGGACAACATCCTGCGACTGCTGTTGGAGATCGGTTTTGAGGTGGTTCCCACCGCCCAGGCGCCATTTAATGCTATAACCAGGGAAGGAAAACTGGTGGTCCTCACGGGCGTGGGCAAGTTCTCCCAGAGCATAATCAAGAAGGCCCGGCTGATGAGCAGCCTCTCCTCCGTCGCCCGCACCAAGTCGGTGGTGATAGTGGACGGTGAGACGAAGCTGGAGTGCATAGAGGAGACCGCCCTCATTGAGAAAAGGGAGCTGGAGGACATCGACGAAACCCGGGATTTTGAGGATCTGGTGGCGGAAAAAAAGAGCAAATAGGCCTTAAATCATCCAAGGCATACATTCATCTATTTCTTAGCCAGAATTGCATTCTGGAGGCATTGTGCTCTCATGAGATCGCTCAAGGACAGAATCAGGGAATCGGGACGGGTATTCGTATTTGGCATTGCTGGGGATAGTGGATCGGGTAAGACCACCATCTCACGGGGCATTAGAAGGATCCTGGGGGAGGATATGGTGGCCACCTTCTCCATGGACGACTACCACTCTTTGGACAGAAGGCAGAGAAAGGAGAGAAACATCACCCCCTTGCACCCCGATGCCAATCAGTTCGACCTTTTGGCTGAGCATCTGGAAGCCCTGCGGAGAAATGAGAGAATAGACAAACCGGTCTACGACCACCGCACCGGAGAGATCTCAGGGACGGTGCCCTTCGGCCCGGCGCCGGTGATAATCGTAGAGGGCCTTCACCCCCTTTACACCGAGCGGCTGAGAAGCCAGATCGACTTCAAGATATTCGTCGATCCCTCCCGGTCGGTGAAAAGGCTGTGGAAGATCAGGAGAGATGTGGGCGAGCGGGGCTATGAGACAGGACAGGTGATGGCAGAGATTCTGCAGCGCGAGCCGGACTACAAGCTCTATGTGGACATCCAGAAGATCTATGCCCAGATTGTGATCAAGATTCAAGACTCCCGTTTTCATCCCTCTCTACTCGATTCCCAGTCCACCCTGGACTGGTACTCGGTGCGGCTGATCATGGAGATAATGGAGCATCCCGTGTCCGAGGTGAGCATGAACATCGATCTCTCCAAGATTCTGCGCCGATCGGAGCATGAGTTTTCCATTGAGTTTCAGAGGGATGACTACTACGGGAAAAGGGTGGGGATCATGACCATGGACGGGGAGATTCATCAATCCATGATCTCTGACCTGGAGAAGAAGCTGGGAGAATCCCTGGGAACGGACGGCATGATCAGCGATCGAAGGGAAGAATACGTCAATGCCATCGGCCTGGCCCAGCTCATCTTAACCTGGAACTGCGTGGAGAAGCTGGACTATCTCCTCCAGGAAGAGGGCTATTAGAGGCTTACTCAGCCTCTTTTCTTAAGCTCCTTTTCTATCTCTTCTCCAGCCCCGGTAAGTCCCCAGATGCCATTCTCCTCTCGGACCAGATCCCGCTCTGCCATCTCCGCCAGTATCTTCTTGACTGACGGGGCAGGGATATGAGTGACCTTGGCCACCTTATCTGACTCCATCTTCCCCTTGGAGCCCAGGATCTGGACAATCCTTTCCCGCTGCTTGTTTCCCATGATGAAACCCATAATTGTATCCATGTCATCTGCCATATTTTGCACCTCTTTTTTGCGTTAGCTTTATTAGCTGTACACCTCAATGTTAAAAGTGGCGGGCAGTCCGGGTGGTTCGGCGTCACCTATAACCCGAAATCGTCGATACGCGGGGGGCGAAGCTGACGGAAGACCTCGGGCGCTGTGCGTTCAGTCCAGCTGCCGACTATGATTCTCCGTCCTGTAGGGATAGCACCGGTCCATGGGTCCTTCTGAGGAATGACCCGTGTACCATAATTGCAGGAACCGGTTCAGGCCCGGAAGGGAGCAGACCCACTGCGGGTAACTGTCGCTTATAGGTGTAAGGGGAGGAGAAAGCATCGGGAAAAACTGGCGCATAAGCCTGGGGGCGACTGCCGGCGTGCTCGCCATTTAACGCTGCCCTGAAAACATTCATATATAGCTCTGCATAATGATTCTATCCGGTTGATATCATTACTGGCAATTCCATGCGCCCTGCGATCTTCTTCGACCTCACCCATACCCTGCTTGAAAAGGTGAACGGTCAGTACTATCTCTACAGCGATGCATTGGAGACCTTGAAGGCGCTGCGTGAGCGCGGCTACCGGCTGGGAGTGATCTCCAACCTGTCTGAAGAGGTAACAGTCGACGAGGTGCACTCCTTTCTGGAGGAATGCAGAATCGCCTCGTTCATTGACCCCCATCTTATAGTCCTCTCCTCTGAGCACCCTGAAAATATCAAAAAGCCGGATAAGCGAATCTTCGACCGGGCACTGGAAAAGAGCGGACTGGTGAAAGCAGAGAATAAGGCCATATTTGTCACCGAGGAGCACGAGCACATCCTTGCCGCTCGAAGCTATGGCTGGAGGGCGATACTGAAGCGGAACTGGGGCGAATGCCAGCCGGAAGATGGTGAATGCGTCTTAAGCCTGACGGGACTGCTCAGCTTGCTGTGAAAAGATAGATTTGGCTCTCCAAAAGCTCGATTGGAACTCAGAGGCCAGAGCTCAGGTCAATTATGTCCAGAAAACGTTATTGATCGATGCTTCAGATCCACCTGAGCACCTTCGCCTCCCTTGGCATTGCCTCCGGGACCTCCTTTGGATAGCCGAAGATCAGCGGGGCCATGAGCTCGTGGTCCTCGGGAATTCCGATCTGGGCCAGAGATTCCGGAACATGGTTCAAGTGATCGGCAAATCCGATGAAGCAGCTTCCCAGCCCCTCCTGGAAGGCGAAGAGAAACATATTCTGCGCAGCCAGGCCGCAGTCTAAGAAATTCACCACCCTCCACAGGGGATTGGGACTCTTTTTAACGCTGATGAAAATAAGAAGAGGAGCGCCATAGAAGATCATATCTCGCTCCGACTTTGATGCTGCCTCGGACTCCTCCAAGAAAGGCATGCTTTTCATCACCAGCTCCCTCGTCTTGCGAGAGAGGCTCTCTATGACCTCCCGGTCCTGGATGACTGTGAACCTCCAGGGCTGCTCATTCATCCCAGAGGGGGCCCAGACCGCGGCATCAAGCAATCCGTCTATGACCTCTTTGGGCACGGGCCGGTCCAGATAGCTCCTCACACTTCTTCTGCCTTTAATGCAAAGATCCAGCTCCATGGATGAATAGTTGCCTCTGATCGATATTAAAGGTATCACATAAACACAGGCTGGA
>NZ_DAIK01000050.1:0-7299 GCF_002496085.1 Methanosaeta sp. UBA458
CATAGAGATGGTTGACTGATTTGGTTGCCTTTTTTCTCTCTTGAGAACCTTTGGGCAGCTTGTCGCGTTTGCTTTGGGCTTTCTTGAGCATTCCTTCATCAGCCAAGAGGAACCTGGGATTTTCTATGAACTCGCCATTTGACAATACAGCGAAGTTTGTAATCCCCACGTCAATCCCAACTACCCTATCAGAAGGTTCAATAACATGATCAATCGACTCTTCGACCAGGAAAGAGGCATACCATTTCTTGGTAGCAGATCGACAAATGGTTAACCTTTTAACAAATCCTTCGATAGGCCTATGCAACTTGAATTTGATATCTCCTATCTTGGATAACCAGAGTTTATCACCGTCTATGGAAAAACCACTTTGAGGATAACTGATGCTATCGTATCTGTTCTTTCCCTTAAAACGAGGATAGCCAGGTTCTTCGCCTGATTGAACTCTGCGAAAGAATGCCTTGAAAGCCAGATTAACTCTGAGAACAACGTCTTGCAGAACCTGAGAATAAACAGATCTCAGTTCCGGCTTAGACTCTTTCCAAATTGGAAGCATTCTCTTGGATTCAAAGTAGCTTACTGATCTGCCTTCTTGCTCAAATGCATTCTTTCGCATAGCCAGCGTTTCGTTGTAGACCCATCGGCAAAGCTCGAGCTGCTCATTAAGTTTTGTAATTTGAGCCTTTGTCGGTCTGAGTCTATACCGAAACACTTTAGCCATTATGGTATTAATATGCTGTACCGGCTAATGAGTCTTTTGGTCCATGAGTACGGGCTGTATCCCGCCTTTGAAAAGGCGGGGATTAGCCATGATTTCGTCCTAAAAAAGAGACAACGAGCAAGTTCTATTTTGTGCTACGCCCTTGCTCCCCGGATCTGGCGCAAGGGCATTATCACCGGCCGGTCAGAGAGGCTTCTCACCGCCGCCTCCACCCGATAGACCTTTGCTATGTTCTCCTCGGTGATCACCGATTGGGGATCGCCAGCGGCTATTATCTTGCCCCTATTCATCATGATGATCCGGTCGGAGTAGTAGGAGGCGAGGTTCAGATCATGCAGGGCCATGATGGCAGTGATCTCCTTTTTCTTGACCACATCCCGAATGATGTTCATCACGTCCAGCTGATGCCAGATGTCAAGGTTGCTGGTGGGCTCATCCAGGAGCATCACCTCTGCCTCCTGGACCAACGCTCGGGCGATCAGGACCTTCTGCTGCTGGCCGCCGGAGAGCTCACTGAAGTTGCTCATAGCCAGCCTCTCGATATCAAGAAGCCTCAAGACCTCCCAGACCTTATCCTCGTCCCTCTCGCTGCCCAACCAGCCGATATGGGGCCTCCTGCCCATCAAGATGGTGTCAAAGACATTGGTGGGAAAGATCCTCACAGAGCTCTGAGGGACATAGGAGAGATATTTGGCCATATCCATCCTGGTCATCTTGGTCACATCCTTCCGGTCGATGAGGATGCTCCCCCCCTGAGGAGCAAGTATCCGGTCTATGCACTTGATCAGAGTGGACTTGCCGGAGCCGTTCGGCCCAACGATGGTGACCAGCTTTGAAGGGGCGATCTCGAAGTTCACATTTTGAAGTATCTTGCTGCTGTTATAGCCAAAATCCATATCCTTGGCCTGAAGCTTGATCATCATGTCCAAAACTCCTTTCTCTTTCCTTTCATCATCAGATACATGAAGAACGGGACTCCCACAATCGATGTCATGATCCCTGTGGGTATGATGGTGGGGGCGATCAGATTCATTCCCGCGGCATCGGCAGACATTAAAACCAGTGCTCCCAGCACTCCCGAGGCGGGGATGAGGAAACGGTGATCTCCGCCGATGACCATCCGGGCCATGTGAGGGGCAACCAGCCCCACAAAGGCGATGGTCCCCATGAATGAGACAATGGTCGCGACCAGCAGGCTGCTGACCACCATTATGAAGATGCGCGTCCTCTCAGCATTGACCCCGATGCTCTTGGCGGTCTCGTCTCCTGCCGTCATGATGTTCAGGTCCCAGCATTTGGTCATGAGAAGAGGAATGCAGATGACGAATATGGCCAAAAGTATCCTGGAGTTGGTCCAGGAGAAGGCAGCGAGATCCCCCATTCCCCAGTTTGTCATGAGGCGAAGCTGCTCGTCGGTGGCGAAGTACTTGAGCAGCTGGCTGATCGCAGTGAAGAAGTAGTTGACGGCAATCCCTGCTAAGACCAGGTTCTCAGAGGTTGCTCCTTTGATGGCGGCCAGGCCGATGATGAACAGAGAGCAGAAGAGGGCGCAGAGGAAGGCATTACCGATTATGAAATAGGGACCGGCAAGAAATGAAAAGCCGATGACTGCGGCCAGGGATATGCCAAACTGGGCACCGGCAGTGATTCCCAGGGTGAAGGGGCTGGCGAGAGGGTTCTTTAAGACCGCCTGCATCACGCAGCCGCATATTCCCAGCCCAAAGCCGGCCATGATTCCTCCCATGATTCTGGGAAAGCGGATGTTCCAGACCACCCGGCTGGTGAGCTCGTCCACATAGAAGTGCTCCGGCCAGAAGCGGGCCAGGAGGGCAGAATAAGAATCGAGCACGGATATATCCAGGGGGCCGAGGGTGATTATGAGCCCGGTGAGAAGGACCAGAAGGCCGGCGATGCCCAGCACGAATAAGATTCTGATGAACTTGAATCTCTCATGGGCCAGCTCGTGGTTGCTCTTCTTGCCCGACCTCTTCGCCCGAGAGTAGCCAGCGTCGGGCTTGCCCCGGAAGAAGAGTGCCCGAAAGCTGGTCATTTATTGCTCACAGCCGCCCTGGCCAGCCCCATGAAAAGGGGAAGGTCCGAATTCCTGTGACCATCATCTGATCCGGTGGAGACCACTATCAGGTTCTTCTCTTTAGCAATCTCGGTCAGGGTCTGGTACTCCCTCAGCTTCAGAGCGCTCGGCTTGTCCTCGTACATATCCGCTGCCTGGTTCATCATCTTTGAGGCCTGATACTCTCCTTCTGCCAGGATGATCCGGGCTCTCTTCTCTCTCTCCGCCTCTGCCTGGCGGGCGATGGCGCGCAGCATGTTCTCCGGCAATGATACGTCCCTCATGGTGACCATCACCACGTGCATGCCCCAGGGGCCAGTGGTCGAGTCCAGGATCTCCTTGATCCTCTTATTGAGATCGTCCCGATCGGAGAGGATGGTGTCCAGTTCATTCTGTCCCAGGATATCTCTCAGGGTGGTTTGAGCCAGAAGAAGGGTGGCGGCCTCGAAGTCCTCAACCTCGATGATCGCCCGAGAGGCATCCATCACCTTGTAGTAGATGACCGCATCCACCTCTAGAGTGACATTGTCCTTGCTGATCACCGTCTGTTTGGGCACATCAAGCTCTCGCACCCTCATGTCCACCCGGACCATCTTATCCGCCAGAGGAATGAGAGCAAAGAGGCCTGGACCTCTCTCCTTCTTGATCTTGCCCAGGCGGAATATAACCGCTCGCTCGTACTGCCTTACCACCCGGATGCTCGAGGCCAGTATTACTATCAACAGAGCCGATCCGGCCAGAATGGGAATGGAGACCATTGTATTGTCCTCCCCTGCATTTAATGCTCAGACGCAGGCTGGTCCTTCTGCCAGGAGATCATGGCCTGCTTGTGATGGCGGTGCATGCACAGCCCTTGCTCACTTTCAGTCAGCTTCCCGGATAGAAACTCTCGCAGCTCGGGCTCTCTTTCCGCTGGTATTTCGTGCATCTCCTTCCACTCAGCTACCGCCTCATCAAGACTTGAGTAGTGCTCGGAGGACTGCCAGTTCATGATATTGATGTCGGCGAAAATTCGCATATCCGCCAGGAGGTTGTATATCACCAGGTAGTCAGCTGGGCCGCCGAAATGATGGCGGGCCCTTTTGCCTCCCCTCAGGAAGTCTGCAAAGCCGTCGTCTCTCCTCCGATCGGCGAATGTGAAGATATAGACCGCCCTTTTGGCCATAGAGTCCATCTTGGCCAGGGACTCTCTTAGGTTCAACACCCCCAAAGAGTTGGAGGATAAGACCACGTCGTGCAGCTCGATCTCACCCTCGGCCAGCTCCTCCCAGCTCTTCTGGATGGTACGGATGTTCTCTATGCCCTCTTTAGCCATGTTCTCCTCGAGGCAGGCCAGCATTCCCTTGGATTGATCAAGAGCTGTTACGCTCCTGGCTATTCGAGCCATGGGAATCGCCAGCCTTCCTGTGCCGGCGCCCACATCCAGTACTGTCTCATGAGAAAGGAGGCCGAGGGTGGCCACCTGATTTGTTGCCCTTGCGGGATTCTTCATCACCCTCTTGTTGAACCCTCGGGCCTTACTATCCCAATGGGATGCCAGATCCTGGCCGTCCCGGCCATGGTGGTGAAACCCGCCTGCATGGGTGGCCTTCCACAGCTCGTCCCAGTTAATGATTCCCGGCATGAGAGCACCTATTTCAGGCTGTCCAGGTACTCTCTTGGCCAGACCAGGTAATTGGCGTACTCGCTGAAGACGCCGTCCACTCCCAAGAAGGCCTTGAATATCTCATTGCCCTCTTTCTCCAGGTCGAGATCCTCAAACTCCTCCGGGTACATCACCTTGGCCATGTACATCATGTTAAACAGGTTTCTGTCAGGCGGAGTGCCCCGGCAGTGGGGATAGAAGCAGTTGAAGACGTTGCCTTCCTTTATGGCGTTGATGGAGGCCAGCTCAGGGCTGTTCTTGATGAAATCAAGGCCTGTATTGTTTCCCGCATTGCTGTTGGATATGAATATGAAGTCAGGGTTCCAGGCTATGATCTGCTCCAGGGCCACATTAACTGTAGAGCCGTTGATCTCCGAGGCGATGTTGTTGCCGCCGGCGATGGTCAGAGGATCGTATTTGGGTTCGGTTCTGGTGAAGTCCCTTCCCTCTTTGGGATCATAAAAGGCATTGCTTGCACCTCGGGAGGCGAAGTAGACCTTTGGCCGATCATCAGGATCTATCTCTTTTGTCACCGATTCGATCATTTCCACCTTGCCCTTGGCAAAGGCGATGAGCTCATCTGCCTGATCCCGAGCATCCAGGGCCTCGCCGGCCACGCGGATGCTATCGAAGTAGCCCTCATCGCCGAAGTTCCAGCCCTGTCCTCCAAGAACTACCACCGGGCAGCCAATCTTGTCCTCAAAGGCCTCTGCATCCTTCAGGTTTCCGCAAAATATAAGGTCGGGCTCCAGCCTGGCGATCTCCTCGAAATAGATGTCGTACCTGGTGCTGATCTCGGGAAGGTCGGGCATCCGGCCGTCAATGATGTTCTCATAGCACTCCAGGCAACCTTCGGTGGTGTTGCTAAAGGTCATTGGGCAGAGGCAGGATTTGGTAGCCTGCTCACCGGCGACTAGCTTGTCTCCGTAGCCCAGGGCGATCACGATTCTGGCCTCGTCCGGGGCTCTGGTGATTATCCTCTGCGGGGATTCATCAAGAGTGATCTCCCGGCCCTGGGTGTCGGTAAAGGTCTTGGGGTATGATGCCAGGGCAGTAGAGCTCAGGAAAATTATAGAGCATATAAATAATATTATTATCGATCTATTCCAAAGGTTTCTTTTACTCACTTCTATTCCTCCATTTATTTGCAATCAGATCGCGGGACCACATCATTGTCCTAAATCTGCATTGATATCTTATTCGTGTTAAATTCTAGCTTATACTTAAGACTTTTCGTTATTACAAATTATAATTAGCTTATAAAATTTGAAATTAAATGGGAGATTAGCTGAAAGGCGAGATCGGGTGAAGAGGCGGTGAGATCTTTCTGTTAAAGCTCAGGCCAATTGTGCTGCCCAGGTTTATGGGCGGCTTATATCGTGAGATGGGCTCAAGAGCCGTATTGCGACCATTATTGATATGCAGCAGGCTGCTTTTTACAAATTACTGCAGCTAGATGCAGTAATGCTTTTTGCTGTTTTTGGATCTGAGGGATCCGCCTGCCCTCCTCTAAGCCGGGAAGCCCAAATAACCGTATGAATCGATTTATGGACTAATTATCTGGAGTTTTCTCATTGGATAGTTGATCTCTTGAAACCAAGCAGGATCAAGGTCAAGATTAATTCTAGCAAGCTGCTTTTCAGTGGACGCCGCGCGCGGGTTTTACGCGCGGTAGTGCTCTGGCCCCCTCAACGCCGGGGAGGCTTGGATACAATCTTGCCCAGAAAATCAAGATGCTTCGCCCCATTTATCCGCAGGCAGGGTCACATCCACCACCAGTCTCCTCTCCCCTTTACAGTCCTCCCTGCCCCTCCAGATGGACGCGAGCCGCCTTCTGCTACCCATCCACCTCCGGATGTCATCCTCATTATTCGACGGTTATCTTTAAGTTAATTGACGAACGCCATTGACCGCAGTGAGTTAGATATGATAAGGATACTCGGCATTCTGGCCCTTCTGTCATTATTGGCCCTGCCTTCCGCTGCTCAGGATTATCTGGAGGGCGGCTATGTGGGAAGCTATAGCGGCGACGCTGGCAAGTACTTTACCGACCCCATATTCACGATGAAGGTCGGCGCCGGCGCAACATCTGCACCCAGCAGCGTTCAGACATCTAAACCAGTCTCTCTTCTGGGCTCGAGCGTCGGCAAGACCACAATGGGAAGATACAGCGCATCCAACACCCCGGTGGCAAAGACCTTCTCCAGCAACCCTGTGACTCAGACCCCAGCCCAAGCCACAATCCCTGCTGCCAGCTCAACTGGCATATCAGGAAAGTGGGCTTTGCAGCTCTCCGAGGGACAGACCATCTCCCTGGACCTGCATCAATCCGGAAATAGGCTCTTTGGCCGGGGGAGCATGGCCACCGCCGGCACCACCCAGATGGCCCTGGCCAGCGGAACCGCATCAGGCAACAGCGTTACCCTGGACATCCTGCCAGAGAGCGGTGCTGAGCTATATGCCATATCGCTTGACACCATCCGGTTGAATGTTCCAGCCAAGTACACCGCATATCGCTATGGGGCTCTTGCCGGATATGGAACTGCTATCGCCAGCAAGATTGGCTAAAATAGATGAAATAAATATGAAATCAATTGTAATAAAAGGCGCCCGCGAGCACAACCTGAAAAACATCGACGTCCTGCTTCCCCGTGACAGCCTGATCGTCATCACCGGCGTCTCCGGCTCGGGCAAATCCACCCTGGCCTTCGATACCATCTACGCAGAGGGCCAGCGCCGCTATGTGGAATCGCTCTCAGCCTACGCCCGCCAGTTCTTAGGCCAGATGGACAAGCCCGAAGTGGACTCCATCGACGGCCTCTCCCCCGCCATCTCCATCGAACAGAAGACCACCTCCAAAAA
>NZ_DAIK01000050.1:7418-16180 GCF_002496085.1 Methanosaeta sp. UBA458
GTCATCCGCCAGAAGAAAGGAACCTATGGCCAGCTTCTCAAGGATTTGAACGCCGAGGGCTATGCCCGGGTGAGGCTGAACGGCCAGATCCAGAGGACGGACGAGGAGATAGAACTCGACCGCTACAAGAAGCATGATATCGATGTGGTCATCGACCGGCTGGACCCAAGAGAAGACAAGTCCCGGCTGGTGGAGGCGATAGAAAAAGCCCTGAAAAAGACGGAAGGCCTGGTCTATGTCCTGCATGAGAACGGAGAGGAGCGGGTCTACTCCGCCAGGATGGCCTGTCCCGTCTGCGGCCTGGTCTTCGAGGAGCTTCAGCCGCGGATGTTCTCCTTCAACAGCCCCTTTGGAGCCTGCGAGTCCTGCAACGGCCTGGGTTTCAGAATGGAGTTCGATCCCGAGCTGATCATACCGGACAGGGATCGATGCATCGCCGATGGAGCGGTAGCCCTCTACCGTAATATCATCGATGGCTGGCGGGGCCAGCACCTGGCGGCAGTGGCCAAGCATTTCAGCTTTGACATCTTCACCCCCATCAAGGATCTCACCCCTGAGCAGTACGATGCCCTGATGTACGGCTCGAAGGAGAAGATCCGGATGAATATGAGCATGAAAAATGGGGACGTTTACTGGTCGCATAACTCCCAGTGGGAGGGGCTGATACCGCAGAGCATCCGCCTCTACAGCCAGACCGCCTCCGAGTACCGCCGGGAAGAGCTTGAGAAGTTTATGCGGGTCCTTCCCTGCCCGGCCTGCGAGGGAAAAAGGCTGAAAGAGAAGGTCTTAGCGGTCCGGATCCAGGACTTATCTATTGTTGATGTGGCCAACCTCTCGGTGAGCGAATGCAATGAGTTCTTCATGAATTTAGAGGATAAGCTCTCGGTCAAGGAGGGAGAGATCGCCCGCCAGGTTCTGAAGGAGATCCGCTCCCGCCTGGGATTTTTAGAGCACGTGGGCCTGGGATACCTGACCCTCTCCAGAAACGCAGGCAGCCTCTCTGGAGGGGAGGCGCAACGCATTCGTCTGGCCACCCAGATAGGCTCGAACCTGACCGGCGTCCTCTACGTCCTGGACGAGCCCTCCATAGGCCTGCACCAGAGGGACAATGCCCGGCTGATAGAGACCCTGAAAAAGCTGAGAGACCTGGGAAACACCCTGATTGTAGTCGAGCATGACGAGGATACCATCCGCAGTGCCGATCATGTGCTGGACATCGGCCCAGGAGCAGGAATTCACGGCGGCTATGTGGTGGCCGAGGGCACTCCTGAAGAGATCGAGGCCAACCCAAAATCGCTGACCGGCCAGTACCTCTCCGGCAAAAAGAGGATCGAGGTTCCGGCAAAGAGGAGGAAGAACAACAAGTTCATCCATCTCATGGGCTGTCGGGAGAACAACCTCAAGGATATCGATGTCGACATTCCCCTGGGGGTCCTGACTGTGGTCACCGGCGTTTCGGGATCGGGCAAGTCCACCCTGATCTACGATACACTATACCGGGCGCTGATGAAGAGGATCTACCACTCAAACGAGACTCCGGGAGAGCATGATGGGATTCGCTTCGACACTGAGGTGGACAAGGTGATCGTCATCGACCAGAGCCCCATCGGCAGGACTCCCCGATCCAATCCCGCCACCTACACCAAGGTCTTCGATCCCATTCGCCAGGCATATGCCCAGACCAAAGAGGCGAGGGTTCGGGGCTACAAGAGCGGTCGCTTCTCATTCAATGTACAGGGCGGCCGGTGCGAGAGCTGCCACGGTGATGGCCTGATCAAGATCGAGATGAACTTCCTGCCCGATGTCTATATCGAGTGCGAAGAATGTAAAGGGAGCCGCTACAACCAGGAGACCCTGGAGGTCAAGTACAAGGGAAAGTCCATTGCTGAAGCCCTGGATATGACGGTGGAGGAAGCAAGGGAGCACTTCGAGAACATTCCGGCCATAAGAAGCAAGCTGGACACCCTTCTGGGAGTGGGGCTGGGCTACATCAAGCTGGGCCAGAGCTCGACCACCCTCTCCGGCGGCGAGGCTCAGAGGATAAAGCTCACGCGGGAGCTGGCCAAAAAGGGGACGGGCAGGACGATTTACCTTTTAGATGAACCTACCACCGGACTGCACTTCGATGATGTGAAGAAATTAATCCATGTCCTGGACGACCTGGTATCCAAGGGGAACACGGTAGTGGTGATAGAGCATAACCTGGATGTGATCAAATCCGCAGACTACCTCATAGATATGGGGCCGGAAGGAGGAAATGCTGGCGGCCTGGTTGTGGCCACCGGCACTCCGGAACAGGTGGCTGAAGTGATGGAGAGCCATACCGGCCGATTCCTGAGAGCAAGGCTCAATCCAGAGATAGAGCCTGTCCCTGTGGCCAGTCGGGCCGGCCTCAACGGGCGGAGGAAGAAGGCAGTTTGTGCGGCTGTGAAGATATAACTTCCTTTTTTTAAGCTCTTCGCTGAATTATGTGGGTGAGTTCAGGCAGAGAATAATATTAAGGTCCTTGGCAGAGATTATCGCCTCTGCCTAGGATTTGCGATTCAAGCCTAAAATTACCTTTTTTGGAAAAATGCCAATAATGGAATTTGTTCATTTAACGTTAAATTGAATAATTCATTTTCCTAAATTTAGCTTAAATTGAAAATTAATCTGTTATAGACCGCAATATTAATAATCTAGTAATCAATCTTGGGCTTTCAAAATGCAAATCAGTTCTAGGCTTGCAGGATACAAAAACGTCGACGGAGATCGCTTTAGAATCTTGAGCGTGCGATCTTCCCGTCTGATTTGCGGAGAGAATGATCATGAGCTATGAAGCTGATCTGGATGCCATCCTAAGGGAAGGCAAGGAGAAGACCGCTCAGGATATGCTGGATGAAAGGACAATTGAGCTCATTTCAATAGCGGTCTCGGCGGCCATCAGATGCAGCCACTGTATGAGGCTGCATATCCGGACAGCATCCAAGCTTGGCGTTCCGGATGATCAGATCGCTGCAGCTGTATTTATGGCAGGAAACCTCTGCACAGCCAGCGTGCTATCCTCAGCCTCCAGCCATCTGGATGAGGAACCAGAAATCTGCCCCATTTGCCAGTTGGCAAGCAAGAGCAGTGAGCTTCAGGGTGAGATCAAGAACTGAGTTGAGGCAGACCACAGATACCGGTGCTCAGATAAATAATATATAATCCATAAAAATTAAATTGTATAGGAGATAATTGAATGTTTACAGTTGCAGGTGAGACGGTCACATTAATTGATATAGGCTTGTTCGCAATTTTTTTGCTTGTTCTGACCTTGCCTTTCAAGATAAAAGTAGTCGAGAAGAACCTGGAGGCATTCCTGTTCATCATGGGGGCGACAGCTGTTACCATTACCAGTAAATGGGGAATTGATCTAATAACTCTGGCTGCAGGAGAGCCGGTTGAAAAAGGCATAGTCCCGGCAGTGCTCTTTGCCGGGCTGATATTCTTCTATGGAAAGGCCACAATAAACAGAGCGATCAGAGGCCTGACCAATTCCGTTCCATTGCCGGTTTTTGTGGCTGTGGTCATATTCGTCTTGGGAATGGCCTCAAGCTTAATCACTGCTATAATTGCATCCTTGTTTTTGGTGGAGATCGCAAATCTCATGCCGATGGAACGAAGCGATAAGATCAAGATGGTAATCATTGCCTGTTTTGCCATCGGACTGGGCGCAGTTCTCACTCCACTGGGCGAGCCGCTATCGACCATTGCCGTCACCAAGCTGCAGGGCCCTCCCTATAATGCCTCCTTCTGGTACCTGGCTGATCAGCTGGGCATACTTATCGTCCTGGGGGTTTTAGGGTGCGCTCTCTTCGGTGCGTTCTATGTGGGAAGAAAAGCTGCAAGGGTTGAGGTACAGGAGATAGCGGATGAGGGTGGCTTGAAGGAGGTATTCATCAGAGCAGCTAAGGTCTGGCTTTTTGTATCTGCTCTCTTCCTGCTGGGAGCAGGTATGGAGGTGCTCATATTCAAGTACTTCACCAAGATTCCAGATTATGTCCTCTTCTGGGTGAACATGGTCTCTGCCATCCTGGATAATGCAACCCTTACTGCAGCGGAGATCTCTCCGGCGATGAGCCAGAGCCAGATTAATGCCGCTTTGTATGGCCTGCTCATATCCGGCGGCATGTTGATTCCAGGAAACATCCCCAATATCATCTCCGCCGGAAAGCTGGGAATCACCAGCAGCGAATGGGCCAAGCTGGGAATTCCCATGGGACTGGTATTGAATGCGATATACTTCATCCTGGTGTTTGTGCTGGGCATCAATCCCACTCTGGGGCTATAGGCTGTGCATGTGCATAGCTCCAGCCTCATTTTTTTTGTTGAATTCTCTAGTTTTCCTGGATTTGGAATTGCGACATCGATAAAACCTTAAGGAAGATAGCATTCAGTAAGATAGCGCCAGTGCGATTCTTGGCAATATACCAGGCGAGGCCATGATACTTCTTTATATTTTTTTGGCTCTTCGCTGAATTATGTGGGTCAGGCTCGGCAGCGATTCTAGTCTCTGCTCCTCTGCGCCTCTGTGGTTTGATTGGATTACAGATAACGGATTTTAACCACAAAGAGCACAAAGATCACAAAGGCCTCGCAAAGGTTAATCCGGTTCTTGATAGCACAATAATCCTTTGGCGCGGTCTTTGTGTCCTTCGTGAGCTTTGTGGTTAATTGTTCTTCGCTGAATTATGTGAGTCAGGCACGGCAGAGATTATAGCCTCTGCTCCTCTGCGCCTCTGTGGTTGAGTCAGAGCATAGCGGTTCACCACAGAGTCACGGAGACACAGAGATTTCCGATTCAAGTTCAACCACACCACATAGCCAGGAGCCATTCTTTTCCTTTTGGCATGGCCGCATGAGATTCTTAATTGGACTTAATCTGAGAATCTATGCCTTTCGATCTCCTTTGCCACTCTAATCTCCTCCTCGGTGAGCTCCGGTTCCACCATTGAATCCGCTGCCTTCCGGATCACCACCCCGACCATAATTCCCTTCAAGAATGCCTCCCGATCCCCCTCTTTGATGTTCTGAAGTATCCTGTTCAGGTACCTTTTCACAGTTGTCCCGGGAATCGACCGATAGGAGTCCAGCTCATATGTGACCGCAAAGAGCTCATCCTCTGTGAATCCAAAATCCATGAGAAAGGAAGACAGATCCTCATCATTATTGCTCATAAATAGTTGTTTTTCGCTTCAACTAGATCCATTTTTCCCTTATTGCATCGGATGGATGGGGTTGTGAATATCCGACCAATAGGCTTGGCACGAAGCGATTCTATGCTTTTTCTTCTCTGGCATTCAATTGATGAACCAAGGCTTTCTGTTGCTCACTAATGACTTGGATGCGACGCGCATGAAAATGCCTCTGAGAGCGTGATGGCTGCGAAGCTTGATTTGAGCATTTCAGCTTTTATTCGGATACAATACAGATAGCTTTATCTAGATTAGATAATTAAAGGTTTAATAGTTATAATTATGGCTTGGCCTGACTGTCGGGAGATGCATCATGCAGACAGTAATAATCGACTCTCATAATGAGATCCTTCTCTATTGGATCAGAGAATACTGCAGGCATAAGATGCCCTTAGTTGTGGTCCGGATTGACAGGCACCATGACATGTTCTCTGACTGCCCGCGGCTGCCGGCGAAGGAAGGAAGGAACATATTCGACTATTTTGATAGGATGATGCCAGAGATATATGAATACGCTAAGAGAAGGCTGAACGAGGGGAACTTCACCTGCCCCGCCTTTCACTATGGAATCTTAGGATCTCTATACCATTTTGACCCGAGAAAGGAGAAAATAGACGCCTACGGAAGGGTTTTTGGGGGGGAGTTCTTGGATGCGCCAAGAACAAGAATAAGATCCTCTTCTGCCGGTAAAAAGAGAATCGACCTTATAGAATGGGATGGCGCAAGTACGAAATTGAGAAAGCAGAATGGAAAGCTGGTCCCTGCCCCTCAGAGCATTGGAGTTCATGCATTGGAAGTCGATCTGGAGGAAAACAGCCTTCCGGTGGTTATAGGCTTTGACCTGGATGGACTATGTACAACCGATGAGAGGGATTTGGCAAAAGGAGCTATCGAGAAGAGGCTTGATAGGGTAAAAAGCCTGCTGGAATGCATCTCTTCGCCAGTGCTCGCCTGCATCGCTCGTTCCCAGACACCGAAAGCATACGTCCCTGCTGATATGGTGGACGAGCTGCAGGAAGCTGCGCTTTGCCTTATGGAAAGGAAGTGCCAGGCTCATTACTATCAAGTATTCTCAAGAGGATCTAAATTTCATCTATTATAGCCTTCATACCATCTCCGATGATCTCTATGCGCTGCCGATCGCTACCACTGGATCCATACGGGAGGCCTTCCAGGCGGGATAGAGCCCGGCCACGAAGTTGACCGTAAGAGCAATGCCAACCGCCCAGACGAAGAACTCCGGCTTCATGGAGATGGTCATTTTAGATATCATGTAGATCTCTGAGGGGAGCTCGATCTCATAGGACATTATAAGCTGAGCTGAGAGATAAGCGAGAATCCCGCCCATCAGAGCAGAAGGTGGGGCCAGGATCAGGCTCTCCAGGATAAATACCTTGAGGATGGACCGGCGAGTGGCGCCCATAGCCATGAGAATGCCTATCTCCCGCGTCCTGCGGGAGACTATCATGATCATGGTATTGGCTATTCCAAAACCGGCTATGGCGAAGATCAGAAGATAAAATATCCAGGCGAATACTCTCTGGGTCTCAATGAGATTAAGGATATCGGCATTCATGTCCTGCCAGGATTTTGAATCGTATGCAAATCGCCGGTTGAGGTCGGTAGTGATGAGTGAGACCTGATAGATGTCAGCCACCTTGGCGTCGACCTCTGAGACCACGTCCCCCATTTCTATCAGATCCTGAGCCAGCATCAGAGGAATATATATCAGGGAATCGTCTGCTGCAGTGCCTGTCTCAAAAAGGCCTGCAACCTTTATTCGGAGGGATATGTTTCCTCTCGTCAGGGTGAAGTCATCCTCTTGACCTATCTTCAGCTTCTCTGCCAGGCCGGTTCCAATGAAGGCAGCATACTTCCGGCGCTCCAAATCCTGAAAGTCTCCGGAGATGATGTCGCTTCTGACATCCATCATCCGGTCCTCGTCCTCTGGATTGACCCCCAGGAAGCTGATTGCTCGAACCTCGTCTTTGTATTTGGCGGCTCCTTTTCCTGCCAGCCTCGCCGAGACCGCCTCTACTCCGGGATATGCCCATAGAATATTAGAGACGGTTCTGTAGAGATAGATATAGTTCTCATCCTCCTTTGGCTGGATGTAGATGTGAGGATTGTTCTCCACCGTCGTGGTAATGATCTCCTCTTGAAAGCCGCTCATAATTCCCATGAAAAGAACGATGATCGCCACCGCCAGAGTCACCGCAGCAACTGTGAACAGGGCCATCCTGGGATTTCTCAGGATATGTCTTTGGGCGATGGAAAACTCGTACATCATTTTTTCCTTCAATATCTCTTCATGCGTTTATGGCCTGGGTGGGATCAAGCCTCGATGCTTTGTAAGCGGGATAGGAGCCTGCGATGATGCTCAATGCAATTGCAGCGATTATTATCACCAGGAAGCTTTCCAGGCTGATCACAACCGGCAAGGTGATCTTCTGACCGCCGGGGGCTTCCATTGAGAACTCCAGATTACCGAGATAAAGGGAAAGGGCGAGGCCCAGGACTGCACCCACCGCTCCGCCCATCAGCCCCAAGAGGCCGCTCTCGATCAGGAATATATTCATTATGCTCTGCCTTTTCG
Organism: Methanosaeta sp. UBA458; assembly: GCF_002496085.1. Lineage (NCBI taxonomy): Archaea > Methanobacteriati > Methanobacteriota > Methanomicrobia > Methanotrichales > Methanotrichaceae > Methanothrix > Methanosaeta sp. UBA458. The sequence continues at coordinate 15,231 of NZ_DAIK01000050.1, forward strand.
CGCCCATGGCCATCAGCATGCCGATCTCGCTGGTCTTCTCGTTTACCAGCAGGTACATGACGCTTCCCACTCCAAAGGAGGCGATGATCAGGATCAATAGCATTATCAGATTGTTCTCGAAGGTCTCTATAGCCAGGGTCTCCAGGATCTCCGGGTAGAGCTTCTGCCAGCTATCCGCCTTGTATCCGTAATCCTGCAGAGATCTGGCAGCGGCATCTGCCTGGTAGATATCCCCAAGCCTTATATCAACATTAGATGCCACATCCCCTTCATTCAGAAAGCTCCTGGCGGTTTCCAGGGAGACGATGGCCAGGTCTTCTGGCCAGCCGACGGGCGGATCGAAGATGCCTGAAACCATCAGGCTGGTGCCCCTGGCATCGGGAAAGCTGGCATAGATGGTCTGGCCCATCTTGACCTTCAGCCGTTCAGAGAGCTTTTTGCCCAAGATCACCTTTTTGCCGCTCTGGACGGAGATAAGGTCCCCTTTGATCATATATTCCTCAAGATGGTATATGCTTTCAAAGTCCTCCGGATCAACCCCTGACATGGCTACATTCTCCACATTTTCCTTATATGTGAATGTAGCACTGGTGCCCAGGCTGGCGGATACAGCCACCACCCCTGGGATGTCCCAAATGCGATCAGAGAGGCTGTGATAGAGGTAGATGTAATCGTCGCCTTCTTTGGGGGTGACGGTGACATGAGGAAGGTCCTCGATGATCACATCGAAGAGCATATCCCTAAAGCCGTCCATCATGAATATAGAGACGAGAGAGATGGATACTGCCAGGGCTATGGCTGCTACAGAGAGGAGGGTTCCTCTCTTTCGATAGATGATATGCCTCATGGCGACGGTCAGCTCGAAGGCGGAAACGATATTGCTGGGCAGGTCGGGCACCTCTTTTTCCCCACTATGATGTTTTCTCTTATCAAGTTGCTGGGCTGAGCTT
>NZ_DAIK01000050.1:16294-24187 GCF_002496085.1 Methanosaeta sp. UBA458
GATGTCGAGAGGCTGTATAAGGATGCGGACCCTGCGCACGACTTTTCTCATATCTTAAGGGTTTATCATAATGCCAAAGTGATCGGCCTGGCCGAGGGGGCGGACATGCCTGTTCTTCTCCTGGCAGCTCTACTGCATGATGCTTTAGAGGGATCTAAGCATTCTCTTGGCTCATTAGATGCAAAGCAGGATCAAGATGTCAGGCGACGGGAGGCAGTGTGCCAGTTTCTGGAGAAAATCGATCTGCCTGAAGAGAAAAAAGCGAAGGTGTTCTATGCGATCGAGGTGCACCGCTTCTCCCAGGGAATCGAGCCTGAAACCCTGGAGGGAAAAATACTTCAGGATGCCGACCGGCTGGATGCCATGGGCGCTGTCGGCATAGCCCGAGCCTTTATGACCGGCGGGTCTATAAACCGGGCATTCTACAGCCCTCAGGATCCTTTCTGCAAGAGACGTGAGCCGGATGACGGCAAATGGAATCTGGATCATTTTTACAGAAAGCTCCTCAGGCTGGAATCCCGAATGCATACCAGGAGAGGAAAAGAGATGGCCAGCAGGAGAAATGAGGTGCTGAGAAGATATCTGAAAGATCTGGAGGAGGAGATCGAGGAGCATTCGCCTTAAAGCAATTTTGCGTGCAGCAAAGCTGATAATGCCCATCTTCAAGCTGGAACAGCCACATAGATATTGTGCTTATTGGATACTATCTTCACCCGCACGCTCCCCTCTTTTTTCGGGCAGTCCACCACCGATACCACCCGATTCTTTGCCACTCCAAGCTGCTCGCCCTCTACCCAGCCGGGAGCTCTTATCTCCACTTTTGTCTTCTCATTTCTCTTGAAGACCGTGGGGATCATGGGCCGCTTCTCAATTTCGAAATCCTGCGCCTTGAGCCTCAGGGGCAGAGAGAACTCCTTCTCCCACTGCGGCATGCTGCGGTTATAAAAGTGCCACCAGTTCTCCGCACGAACGCCCCGCGGCGATCGGCCCAGCCGGTAGTGCTCGAACTTCTGAATCCCAAGGGGCGGCCACCTCTTTCCCGCTCCTGATCTAATGGCAAAATCGATCAATTTTGGAATCTCTTGGTCGTTTATTCCCGGAATGTACACCGGCGCGATCAATAGGTCGATTCTGCTTTTGGCAATATTTTCTGCTGTCTCTATAAGCCCCTGGACATCAAATCCCGGCCTTCCCGCCAGATACGCCGCCAGCTCCGGATCCAAAGCGTGCATGGAGAGGTTGATCCTGTCCAGCCCCGCCTCCTCTAAAGATCTGATCATCTCCTCATCCAGACGAGTGCCATTGCTCTGCATGGAGACGACACTGACCTCTCCTATCCCCTTCAGCCTCCCTACCAGCTCTACGATATCCGGATAGAGCATAGGCTCCCCAGGGGAGTCGATATGGCACTCCACCCCGGGTTCCTTGAAGGGAGCTATCTCCCGAACCGCCTCCATCAGATAGTCCAGGTCCACCTGATAGTCTGTCACCCTTGACCTCGAGCTGGGACCGGCATCAACCGAGCAGAAGGGGCAGCTTAAGTTGCAGCCGCAGCTCGGCCTTATCTGCAGGAGATTGCTCCCTCGATCCACCACTCCGAAGTACAGACATCCCACCAGCGGTATGTCCGACTCTCTTGTCACATGAAAAAGAGACATTTAAGGTATCAGGATATGACCACCGTACCATTTTCCCGTCTCAATACCGCTCCCTCTGCTGCCGGAAAGGGAAGATTAGAGTCAGAGCCTGCTGGGACCACCGACTCCTGAGATGCCATGGCCTCCCCAGACCCAGGCACCGCTCTAAATGCTAGGGGGTCCATCTCCTCTGAGGTCCAGGCCAGGTCTCTATTCTCCAGCTCCTCCCCGTCAGAGGTCAGAACCAGATCAACCAGCCGAACCCGGGAGACCTCCTCCAGGATAATAAAATCTGAGGGACTGAACTCGAGGCTGAGGGTGTGGTTGCCCGGATTAAGGCGTTCTTCAACCTTCTCGTATCCGATCTCCTTCCCGGAATCATCCAGGATGAACCCATCGATCCGATAGGTTCCCGGCTTTGTCACCGATAGGTTGACCCCAACGGCTATGACCTCCATAGTGGTCTGATTGACAAATCCGCTGATGTAGGCAGGAGGCGCCTGGAACTCTTTGGGATCACGATCTATGCGGATATCCTCTTCATAGCGATCAAGGTAGTTGCCAGTATTATCGTAGAGGACCAGGTTCTCGATTCTGATGGGGCCGCACTTGGCCGCTCTCCAGATATCGGTGCCGCTGACGTTGACATGAATATCTCCATCCTCATCCAGCCTCTGGCTCTGATCTATCACATCGATCCTATTCCCAAGGCAATCGTTCACCACCCCATTCAGCCTGAAATTTCCTGGAATGGTGACATTCACCCCGAATCCCAAAACCAGCTGGTCATGCTTGCCATCTTCATCCTCGTCCAGCACCTTTTCCGAGCTCAGGCCGACAAGCCCTGATCCGGCCAGCGAGATGCTCACCGGGATCTGGATGCTGCTATTGTTAGCCCAGATCTTTAAGTATCCCTGCAGCTGGTGTTGGGCAGGATTCTGGGGCAAGGCAAGGCTGGCCCTTAGGGTTTGGTTGCTGCCTGCCTCCAGCCGGTCAGGGCCGCTGATGCTGATCCAGCTCCAGGGCTCCTCTTTGTATTGTTTGACAGTGAGCCTGAAGGGCTGGCCGGTTTCGGGGACATTATACCCATAGACGTTGATCGCCCACCTGCCAGCTTGGGGATTGGAGACCTCCACCGGACCGAGATATCCCGACCCCAAATCCGCATGCTCCTCGCTTGCCATTCCATCGGGATCCTCAAAGACCAGGGCCACCTCGCTGTATCTGCTGCCCTCAATGGTGGCAAGCTCTGCAGAGAGCCTTATGGTCTCATCGGTTACATTCACCGTCTGGTTCCAGATCTGCTTCAATCCCACTCTGCCCTCATACTCCACCAGGCTTTCGTTCTCGATAACTGCCGCATAGCTCAGATTCTCCATCGCCAGACCTCTATTCTCCAGCAGGATTTCGATGCTGGCATTCGTTCCCGGATTGGCGGAGTCTATGTGCCACCGCTTGGGAGTGGGCTCTATCATCTCCTGCTCCACCTGGAGGGTATAGCTGGCATTAACGGATGCATTCTCGCTATACACGGCCACGAGCCACCTTCCCGAAGGCGGGCTCTCGATTGCTACCCTCTTGGAGCTGCCCTCCGGCCCTCCGGCATAGTACTCGCTGGTGGGGGATATTAGGAACAGGTCCAGGCTGGAGCCAAGGTCCGTGGAGCTGGCGTTGGTGGAGCTAAAAGCCGTTGAGTTGGAATCAGTTCGATCAGCATCAATGGAATCCGATTCGGAGTTCCAGTCCAGCCTGACCTCAATCCCCCTCGATCCCACCGGCAAATCCAGATAATAGTAATCCCACTGGTTCCCGGTCAGGCTTCCGGAATTCCCTCCTTTTCCCAGGGAGATGGATAGGGGCTCTGCCACCGTCAGGCTGACCGGTATCTCAAGGACCGTCTTATCGGAGTCAGTGATATCAAGCGATCCGGAATAATCTCCAGGATCCGTATCTTCCGGCACCTGGATGGATGCGGCAAAGACATGCTGACCGTTGGATGATATGTGCTCAGGAAGGGCCTGCAGGCTGACCCAATCTGCTATCTCCCCCTGAGCGGAGAGGGAAATCCCATCTCTCTCCCGGTTGCTGAAGAACACGAACCTGGTATTCCAGTCGCGGTCTCCAGGGGCAAGGGCATAGATCTTCTTCTGCGGCCGGTCTGCTCCTGTATCCAGGCCCACATAGACTCCTTCTCCTGAGGGCAGATATGCCCACCGACCCGGCTTCCACAGATCAGGCACAACGCCGCTCATCCCATCTCCCAGCTCCTCCAGGAGCTGATAGGAATGTAGAGCATCCAACAGGCCAGTTCCCTGATAGTATGCCTCGTAAGCCACCCCATGGGTGTTATTGAGCTTGGCCGCTCCCCTGGTCATCGCCCCCTTGATCCCTGCGGGAGTTAGGTTGCTCCTCTCCTGCAAGAGAAGGGCAGCGAGACCTGCGGCAATGGGCGTGGAGAGGCTTGTCCCCGATTCCCGGGCATAATAAGTATCAACATACTCCGGCCCCTCAAGGCCAGCGGGCACTGTGGAGATGATATCCATTCCCGGAGCGACGACATCCGGCTTGATCCTGTCGTCCCTGGTCGGTCCGGAGCCGGAGAAGCTGGCCATATGCCCCGCGGCATCGGTTGAACCCAGGGTGATGACATTCACCCCGTCGCCTGGCGAGTCTATCAGCCCCGGAGGCAGGGCGAAGACGATGGGCACAAACAGGAAATAGACGTCCTTGCCGCTGCTCTCTTCCGTCTGGGAGAGCTCGACAGGAGAGCCTCGAAGCTGGCTGGACGATGCTCCCGACAGCTGATTCTCGTTCTCAGTGCTGTTGCGGTTTCCCGCAGCCACACATACCACCACACCCTGATCCGCGGCATTATCTGCGGCCATGGTTATGGGGGGATTGGTCTCGCCCAGGTTTATCCCTCCCAGGCTGAGGCTCAGAACATCAGCGCCATTGTAGATGGCCCACTCAATGCCGGCGATGATATCCGATACCCTGCCATCGCCATTCTGGTCGATCACCTTGACATTGATCAGGCTCGCCCCGGGGGCAATTCCCACATATCTTCCGCCCGAGCTGGCACCTGAGCCGGCGATGATCCCGGCGATCATTGTGCCATGGCCCAAAAGATCGTCTGCTGTGATCTCATTGGCCAGGAAGTTCTTCTCAGCGATCACCTTGCCGATCAGATCGGGATGATTCTTGTCGATGCCTGAATCGATCACCGCAACGTTTATCCCCCTGCCATCGATCCCCATCTCCCAGAGCTTATCCGCTTTGATGATCCGGGCGGGAGAGATGTAACCATCTGATGGGCCATCAGAATCGTTATCCTGCCCATCGACGGAAGAGTTATCATAAACCAGAGCATTATCCGGTGCAGATGCGATATCCTCGACTGGTGCCGATATCTTCGCAGGATCATCGAAATAGATAGCGGATACTCTATCGCTCTCTGCCATCTCTCGGATGGTAGTGCTGCTTGCCTCTCCAGCCAGGCCGGGGATGAGCTGATAGCTGTACTTGACATCGAAGCCGTCAATATCCAGAGCCTCGGTGCCCTTCAGCATCACAATCACAGGTATCCTCTCCTCTCCCGCACCACCGAGCATCTCTGCCAGATCAGCATCTATCTTTCCGACGGCATCAGATGACCCTGCTTCGGCTATCTGCGCTCCGGCCACGGCCAGGAGAAGCACGCTCGCTGCAGAAAATAAAATAAAAGCATTTCGATCCATGATCAACCAAACCCATAAATGGTGTGAATCCAGCCCCCACCAAGTTCATATCATCGCGATGTAAGTAGATAATGCTAAATAAACCTGTGGTACTTCTTAGGTGAATGATGTTGGACTGGCTGGCTTCTTATCTGCTCTGGATCAGCTTGCTTCTGCTGCTTGTATCATCCCTGACCAAAAAGAGCCTCATCGCCCTGTCCGGATGGCTCCTATTTGGCGTATTCTGGCTGGCTCAGCCCGGGCACTATCTGGCCATCAATGACTACTTCAATGCCATCCTCTTCACTGCTGCCGGTCTCATGTGCTTTTATATGGCCTGGATAATGACTAGAAGGAGCGGCCCCTCCAAAGCCCAGCTCTGGGCAAGCTATGCCGCTGCAGTATGCGGAATGGTCTATTTTCCATTCGCCGAGATCGAGCCCCTGAGAGAGGCACTGATAGGGTTTACCACCCTCATGACTGTGCAAGCCCTTCAGGCTCTATCTGTTCCGGTGGTCATGCCCGGCTGGAATATCATGACTCTGAACGGTAGGTCGGTGGAGATCATCCTCGCCTGCACCGCCATTGAGAGCATCGCCCTCTTTTCAGGACTCATCATATCCGTCCGAGCACCAATCGGCCGGAGGGCGGCAGCTCTTGTGGTCTCTATCATCTCCATCTATATCCTGAACCTAGTGAGAAATGGATTCGTGATCATGGCCTACGGCTGGAGCTGGTTTGGAAGCGCAAGCTTTGAGGTTGCCCATAATCTGATCGCCAAGATAGGATCTGTTGCTGCTCTCTTGCTGATATCCTATATGATATTCCTGCTCCTCCCCGAACTCCTCTCGATCATAGATGAGCTGGCAGCGGACATAAGACACCCCAGAGGAGATGCCGCTTGAAGCTGGCAAAAGACTCCCGCGGATGGATATCGGTGCCCATTATCCTGACCGCTGCCCTGGCCGCTGCCGGGAACTGGTACATATCGGCTGCCGCTTTTATGGGTTTGCTGTTCATGATATTCTTTCACCGGGACCCAGACCGTCTGCCGCAAAGCGAGGGTATGCTCTCTCCAGCAGACGGAAGGATCATTCAGGCCACCCCTGAGAAGGTCACCGTATTCATGGGCTTCGGCGATGTGCACGTTAACCGGTCGCCTTTAGATGGGACGATAATCAGTGTGGAGCAAAGGAAAGGCACTCACCTCCCAGCCTTTCTAAACCGCTCGTGCCAAAACCAGCAAAACAGAATTAGAATCGATACCGAGGACGGAGAGATTCAGCTGTGCCAGATCACCGGGACCTTTGTAAGAGAGATCATCTGTTATGTCAAACCCGGAGATCACGTCCTACGGGGGGAGAGGATAGGCATGATCCGCTTTGGCTCGCGGGTGGAGACCACCATTCCCAGGGGATACAAGCTGCAAGTGGCCATTGGAGATAGCGTCCGGGCGGGGAAGACGGTTCTTGCCATCAAGTGCAACTCGGAGCTGCCAGGAGTTCCAGTGGCATCAGGTTCATCAGGAGTTCTAGTCTCTTCTGGGTCACCAGGAGTCACTTCATGAATATCCTGCGCGCACTCCGGCCGCCAGACCTGTTCACCATGTTGAACATCGCTCTGGGATTTGCTGCCATCCTCGTCATCTGCGAATCACAATCTTTGGATATCTTAAAGGTAGCAGTCGTTCTCATAATATTAGCAGCGATAGCAGATGGACTGGACGGATTTGTAGCCAGAAAGAGGGGATCCGGTCCCCTGGGAGCTAACCTGGACTCCCTGGCAGACCTGGTGTCCTTTGGTGTAGCGCCGGCCTTTCTTGTTGTTCAGGCATTCAGCCTCCCCTTCCTGATCTGGCCGGCAGCGATCTTCTTTGTCATCTGTGGAGCCCTCCGCCTGGCCAGGTTCAATATCTCAAACAAGAGCGATCAGCTCTTCGAGGGCCTGCCCATTCCTGCTGCAGGCATGGCTCTATCAGCCAGCGTCCTATTGGGGCGGCCTGGGCTTGCCGTTACACTCATGCTCATTTTGGCTTTGCTCATGATAAGCAGCATACCATATCCCAAGATAAGGGACAAGAGAGTCCTGTCTATATTGGGCTTCTTCACCATTGCTGCCGCCTGGGCGGTCTTTTTTCAGAGCAATACCATTTATACCGCGATCCTGTTGGGCGCTCTGATAATCATGTATTTGTTAAGTCCGGTGGTGATTTCACGCCTACAAAAAGGGAAATAGCAGCCTTTGAGGCAGGAATAAAGCTGGGAGCACTCTATCACCAGTTCGTGGGCTCGCCAGTGGGAATGAGGACAGCATCCAGCCTTGAGAAGGCCATCGAAGAGAGTATCTCCCTTCAGCCTTATGTGCGGAGGGTCGAGGTGAGGATAGACCGGGATATGCTCTCTGAAAATGTCTTCGGCTACGGCGAGCTGGAAGGGAGGATGATCTGGGCCCTGGTGGAGATAGAATATGAAGGGGAGGTGATCTCCGCCCGGCTGGAGTACGACCGGGAGAGGTGCTATCCCCTTATGAGCCTGAAATAG
>NZ_DAIK01000161.1:0-9218 GCF_002496085.1 Methanosaeta sp. UBA458
TTTAGAGCGGGACAAGGAGATCTGGGAGATCACTGCTATGATTAGGGCTTAGAAGTATCGCGATTCTATCGATCACTCATCCGCCTGAGCTATCAGGCCTGATGATCTGCTCGAATTACTAAACCAGCACAAACCCCAGATTGTGCATTTCAGCGGACATGGCAGCGAAAAGGGTATGTTCTGCGAATATATCCAGGCTGCAATCTCCAAGGCGGTATATGAAGTCATAGATGACCAAGAGCCTTATTCCGGCGAAGTGCCCTAATTAAAGGGCATTTGGGCAACTGGCAAAACTCAGCAAGAGTACCAGGATAATTTGAGGATGGCCATAGAAGACTGGATTGCGTTCAGTCTGAGATTCGATTTACCCATCCCGGTTATTGAAGGCCAAACCTTAAGAGCAGCAATCGAGGCATAAAGTACGTCAAAGCTGGCAAAAAGAGTTTCAGATTCGTTTGCACACTGCCTTTCTTTCACAATCCTTCAAACCTTCACCCGCAGCATCCTCTCGATCGCCCCTCTCGCCCGCACAGCGATCTCCTCTGGCACAACAACCCGCGGCTCGAGCGTCTGCAAAGCCCGGAGGACATCGGGAAGGGTGGTTTTCTTCATATTCTGGCAGATGGCCTCATCGCTCAGAGGATAAAACTCTCTATCCGGATGGGCCTTCTTCAGCCGGTAGATCATGCCCACCTCCGTGCCGATGATGTACTCCCGCGCCCGGTTGATATCGGGATGCTTGCACATTCCTGCGGTGCTGTAGACGAAATCGGCCAGGTCGATCACCTCCGGCCGACACTCCGGATGGACCAGAACCTCCGCCTGAGGATGAAGCTTGCGAGCTGCCTTCACCATCTCCGGGGTGAATTGGTCATGAACATAGCAGTAGCCATCCCAGGGTATGATCTTCTTCTTCGTATGGCGGGCCACATAGGCAGCCAGGTTCCTGTCCGGCACGAATATGACCTCGTCTTCAGACAGCGATTCTACCACTTGCACCCCATTAGCAGATGTGCAGCAGATGTCGCTCTTCGCCTTGATCTCCGCAGTGGAGTTCACATAGCATACCACCGCTGCCTGAGGATAGAGAGCCTTCAATTCATCCAGTTGCTGGGGGGTGATCATGTGGGCCATGGGGCACCAAGCCCCTTTCACCGGCAGGACCACCCTCTTTTGCGGGGATAAGATAGCGGCCGTCTCCGCCATGAAGTCCACTCCGCAGAAGACTATAACCTCCGAGTCCAGGGCCGCTGCTGCCCGGGAAAGCTCCAGGGAGTCGCCCGCCAGATCCGCTATATCCTGAACCGCCGGTATCTGATAATTGTGGGCCAGAATCGTCGCCCGGCGTTCCTTCTTCAAAGCTTGAATCTCTTCTATCATAGCCATCGAGAACAGTCCCAGGGAATGGGAAACTATTATTTCAATCTATTTAGATAGGTTTTATGAATATTATTAGCTCAATTAAACTGTAATTGATCCTGATCTGCATCATTTGAACTTATCGAATACCATCGGAATATCATCCACCAATAACAGCAGTGAACAGGGCCAGCTCATCCCCATCCGCCAGCGGGGTCTCGAGCGACTGCAGGCTCTCGATGTTCTTTCCCGAGAGAAAGATGTTTACGTCCTCGCGCAGCCTTCCTTCCTTGAATAAAAGCGGCTCCAGCGAGGCGTGATCATGGCATAACAGGTTCAGAAGATCTCTTATCATTGCCCCCTCGCCTGGAAGATCGATATCTTTCTCCTTTCCCAGAATATTTCGAAATCCGGCAAACGACCTGATCTTAATCCTCATCAATAGCTATCTCCTTTGCCCTCTCCAGGGCCCGGATGGCGTCCTCCATCTTGAAGTCTCGCCGGTTGGAGGCCAGGAATGCGCGAAACCTCTCTATCTCCTCCTCTGCCACAAAGTCCCGCGCCCTCTCCATCATCATCTCATAGCTCCTCTCAGGAAAGTACAGAGCCTGTGCGCAGCGAAGGAGCCTGTCTTTTCCGACGGTGCCGATCGCTCCCTTCTGCCAGGCCTGCTCCAGATTGAAGCGGATGTTCACCAGAGGCTCTGAATGCGGCTCAAACGTGAAAGGATCAAAGGTTAGCGCCACCTCATCATCTGATACCAGCATTCCTTTCTTATAGGCCTGATAGATGAGCCCTACTCCCTCCATGCCATAAACATCCAGCTCCGAGGCCCGCAGGGCTCCCATGCTCGACGCCCCCAGGACCCTCGCTCCTGCGTCCAATGCGTATATGACCTCTTTATGCGCCACAGAAGAGTCCTGAAAGAAGACCCCATCGATGAGAACGATGATCTGCGCTCCATCCTGGGCCGCCCGGTAAACGTCACCCCGCCGGGCAGGAGGCCGCCATTCAGCCTGCAGAATCTCCTCTGCCCTAGCTCTGCAGAGGCTTGGCCCTAGGAAGACGACGACTTCTGGCATTCCTTATCCTCTTTCCCACCCTTTCCGGGTCTACCCCTGCGATCTCAAGACCCGGGACGATCACCCTCACCACCGGAACGCCGATCTCCTCTCTGGTTAAATCGACCACCACTGCTCGCTCCAGGCCCGCCTCTTCCAGCTTGCTGATCATGAACTTGATATCCAAAAGGAAGTCATTGCTCTCAAAAGACTGAATATCAGCAAAGCTCTTTTTCTCCCCGATATCAAACCAATAACGGTTGAGCCTCTTGGTCCTTTCGTATCCGATTTGCCGGCGGAAATCGGCGGTGACGGTATCCTCTCTTGCCCCGTGGATCTGGGTGAGCCGGCTCTGCGCCACCTCAGTCAGGGCGCGCAGCACCGCCACCCGGGCGCTGGTGTGGGTACCCATCCCAGTGGTGAGCAGAGTGGGATCGCGCAGCTTTATATCATCGGCAGCAGCCGCGCAGGTGGGGATGTCGATATCGCTGGTGATATCCCGCAGGTAGACATCCACCTCTGCTGCGGCGAACCTCTCCAGCAGGCCTTGTGCCTGTTCGTCAACAACATCAGATATCAGCGGCCCCATGTGCCTCGTCGCCTCCACTATTGCCCAGGCGTCTCTCTCTATAACCTCAGCTAGACCGTGGAATATCGCCTCTTCCATCATATTCCCTGAGGCGAGACCGCTGGTGTTGGTCCGAAAGAGCCTCTTGTAGTCAGAGGACAGAGGATGAAATACCGCATTGGCTGGGACCTGTATCTCTTCGTCATTCATAATATCCCAGCCCAAAACCCAGGGGATCTCAGCGTCTGCATCCGCGACTGCTTCTGTGGGGAGTATCAGATCGACAGGGTTCAGAGCCTCGGCTTTCAGGCTGGAATAGCGGGCAATTGTCAGCTCCCTGTCTCGCACCTCTCCAGAGTAGCGCTCGAGCCCCTCCATCATCGCCGAGACCCTGGCCTCGACAGGAGTTGCCCCTTTGCCATTATAGACGGAGACCGCTCCCCGATCGGCCATCGGCCGGATGGAGGAGAAGACTGGTATACCGATTCGGTCCAGATTGGTTATATCGGCCACTCTGGTGATCCCGGCAGCGGGCAGCTTGGCCTCGATTCGCTTCTCAGTCTCCTCCGGGGATGCCGCCCGGTGAGTGTCCTCCTTGTATCTCTTTATGCAGGGCCCTAGCTTCATCGCCAGATCCTTGGGGAGCTATGGAATATAAACCCTGTTCAAGAGCACTGATCAAGAGCTCTTTTCAGGAGCTCGGTGGGGCCTCGGGCGGAAGGAACGGAAGGCGGTCTCTCATTCTATAAGCCAGGGCCTGGCAGGTGGCAACTAGCCGCCCGTCCTCTCCCGTTACTCTGATCTCACAGGAGGAGATCTTTCTGGACCGATTCGTCTCTTTCCCTTCGGCCCGCAAAGTCTCTCCGGGACGAGCAGGAGATAGGTAGCTGACATTCACTCCCAGTGCCACTGCCACTGTGCCATGGGAGTTGACGGTCAGCTCAAAGGCGGCATCTAAGAGTGAATAGATTGCCGCACCATGGGTCGTCCTGAAGAGGTTGTTCATCATCTCGTTCGTCTTCATCTTCAAGATAGCGTGCCCCGCCTCCAGCTCCTGGATCTCTATCCCGAACATCCGGGCATAAGGCTCACGGGCAAACTCCTCCTTTAGAGACTTTATACATTGGTCCATGGAAATCTCTCCTCTCCAGGGACCATTTCTCGAAACGGTTATATCTGCTCCGCCAGGATCTAGAGATAATGCCCTCTTCTCAAGGCCCAAGGCCGGAACCGGTCTCCATAGAGATCAGTGGATCTTCCGTATCCATCCTGCTCACTCAGGGCTCCATCAACATCTGGTTCGGCAAAAAATTCGATAAGTTGCTTCTATCCAGGATTCTGCTAATGATCTCCAAGGTCGACTCGACCACAGAGCATGAGAAGGAGGTCTTGTGCCGCTTTGAGGAGATCAGCGAGTTTGAGAGCAATGGCTATATTCTGACATCATATGCCCGCAAAAAGGACAGATACCGGGCGATATTCGTGGTCCCATTCTCCAATAAGAGGGCGCTGGAAAGGTTTATGGAGTCCGTATCCACGGAGACCGAGAAAGAGGATGTGAAGATCACCCTTTACTGGAGAGGGGGGAGGGTCAGGATGAACATCATGAAAGAGGAGCTGAGCACGCTCGGCTGCTTTAGCATTCTCAATGTGATCTATAGGGATGATCAGATCGGAGAGCAAAACAGGAGGGAGAAGCCATGAGGTTTGCATGTTGTACAGAGGAGATTGAGATATCAGGAATTAGGAAATGCTTCGAGTCGGCTATGCCCGGCTCGGTCAATCTGGGACTGGGCCAGCCGGATTTCGACACTCCATCTCACATAAAGAGGGCTGCGATCAGGGCCATAGAAATGGGGCAGTGCGGCTACACCCCCAACTGCGGAGTGCCGGCGCTCAGAGAGGCACTGGCAGAGAAGTTGATGAGAGAAAACCAGATCGACTGCACCGCCGATGATATAATGGTCACCAGCGGTGCCAGCGAGGCCCTATTCCTGGCAATCGTCGCCCTGGTAGACCGGGGCGAGGAGGTGCTGGTGGGAGATCCAAGCTTCCTCTCCTATGCCGAGCTGACTCGGCTGGTGGGGGCAAGGCCCGTCTCCGTCCCCTTAGACGAGGACCTCCGCATAACCCCGGAGGCAATTGGGGAGCGAATAACAAAAAAGACCCGGATGATAATCATCAACTCCCCCTCCAACCCCACCGGATCGGTCCAGACCGAGGAGCAGATGAGGGCTATCGCCGAAATAGCCGATGACGAGGATATCGCCCTCCTCTCAGATGAGGTCTATGAGCATTTCATCTACCGGGGAGAGCATATCAGCCCGGCTAGGTTTTCAGATAATGTGATCACCGTCAATGCCGTCTCCAAGACCTATGCCATGACCGGCTGGCGGCTGGGTTATCTCGCCGCCCGGAACGAGGCTATAGAGCAGCATCTCAAGATTCATCAGTATGTCCAGGCCTGCGCCAGCTCCATCTCCCAGGCCGCAGCCCTGGAGGCGATCTGTGGACCCCAGGATTGCGTTCGTCAGATGAGGGATGAGTTTATGAGCCGCAGAGACCTTCTGGTAGCAGGCTTCCGGGAGATGGGAGTGGACCTGACAGAGCCGGATGGCGCTTTCTATCTCTTCCCTCGGGTGGGAGACGGCGACCTGGTGGCCAGCAAGCTGGCAAGAGCAGGGGTCATCACCGTTCCAGGATCTGCTTTTGGAGAGGGCGGAAGGGAGCATATCCGGATATCTTATGCCGCCAGCCGGGCCAATCTCGAGGAAGCGCTGCGGAGGATGAAAGATATCCTTTAAATAGGTGAGTCGCATTCGCCCTCAGGAGTGATGAAATGAAGGAGCAGGTTGAGGTCAGAGAGCTGAAAGAAGGAAGGTATGTAATCATAGATGAAGAGCCCTGCATAATCAAGAGCATATCCCATTCCAAGCCCGGCAAGCACGGTTCGGCCAAGGCGAGGGTGGATGCCATTGGCATCTTCGACAACCAGAAGAAATCCATCGTCCAGCCGGTCACCACCAAGATCTACGTGCCAACTGTCGAGCGCAAGACCGGCCAGGTCTTGTCCATCGGCGACACATCGGTGCAGCTAATGGACCTGGGCAGCTATGCTACCATCGATGTTCCCATAACAGAGGACCAGAAATCCAAGATCGAGGAAGGCAAAGAGGTAGCCTACCTAGCGGTGATGGGCAGGACCAAGCTGGACATTCGCTAGGGATTAAGCGATCGGCTTCCTGTTCCCAAGGCGGGCTTGTTCATCTTTTCCTGGCCTGCCTTCGATTTCACATTTTGTGGGTAGCTCGGAGGCTATAAGTTGTCATCCTACTCCGCCTATAAGGGCACGGGTTTTGATCAGCTGGATCCCTTCGATTCCAGCGACAGCAATCTGTGGCGCAAGGCGGAGTATCTGGGCCGATATCTATTTGCCGCCGATTTTCTGCGCAGCCGGAGCATAAGGCTTGCCGCTGATGTATCCTGCGGCCTGGGATACGGATCGATTGAGCTGGCCACCGCCTCCGAGGAGGTAGTGGGCATAGATGGCAGCCCGGAGATGATCGAGCGGGCGATGGCTGGATGCCAAGAGCCCAATATTCGCTTCAATTGCCTGAACCTGGAGGAGGACGATCTCTGCAGGCATATCCGGGAAGGCTCCTGTGGGGCAGCGGTCAGCTTTGAGACCCTGGAGCATCTGAACGATCCGGGCCGGGCGGTGGATCAGTTCTCCAGAATCCTCATGCCGGAGGGCTTTTTCATCTGTTCCGTCCCTAATGTTATATCGGAGTCGGGAGATGACGCCGGCCTGCCAAAGAATAGGTCCCATAAGCAGTGGTTTAACTTTCCCTCGCTCTGCCGGATGGTGGAACGACGCGGCATGAGGGTGATATATCGGCTGGGCCAGTCACGCTCAAGAATGCTCTATCGAAGAGAGCAGCAGCTCTTCAATGCCAGGAGGATCAGGCGGAGGCTGAGCGACGAGACGGTGATGCACTCTGAAGAAATGATCCGCTGGCTGTCTTATGTTGCCGCCTATCCATCTGTGGAGGATGTCGATGGATCCTACTCCATCATCATCATCGCCCAAAAGCAGGGCTCAGATTAATCAGATCCATTTGACTGTTATCTCATCGTTCAGATCGATCACTGCTCCATAGCCCCGACGCAGCTCTCCTACGTTCACCACCAGGGTGGAGCCGATATGACACTCTCCCCGATCCTCATGAATATGGCCGCATAAGACCAGATCGGGCTGATAGTTCTCTATGAATCGGCGCAGTTCAGAGGAGCCGGATCTCTCGCCATTGTAAAGAATATCACAAGCCCCCCGGGGCGGCTGATGAACGATGACGATCTTGGCCCGGGTACCAGCCACCTCCTGGTAGGCTTTCTCCAGAACGGAATAGACCTCATCATCGCGATGGTAGTACCTATTGGGATCGCCAAGTCTGCGGGGATCTCGGGCTATCATTCCTCCCATGCCAAGAAATCCGTACTCCTTATGGCGAAAAGAGGATCGGTGAAGGACAATAAAACCCGCTTTCTCCCAGAGATCAGGGACGACATCTCTGTGGTCCATATTGCCGGGAACTATCAGCACTGGCGGACCAAGGCGGGCGAGGGCCATGGCAGCAGGCTTCGCTCCCTCTGTTGAACTGGCATTATGGAGGTCGCCGCAAAAGGCAATCAGGTCGTACTTGAGGTCCTTTAGATTCCTGATCCCCTCAGTGCAGTCATGCAGGTCCGCCAGACCCAGAATCCTCAGAGCCCCACTCATGGACCATCTCCAGAATATGGCTATGGATCTCCAGATATTTAGATCTCTACGATATCGTATGGGCGGGCTTGGATGATGCCGCTTCAGCCTGCGGGGGGAATACGTCCACTATGACCACGTTGCTCGGCTGGTTGTTGATCACGAAGTAGAGCATGTGTCTTCCTGCTTGATCGGCATCAAAGCTCATATTGTTGTAGCCAGGATTGAGTTGATAGACGCAGTAATCGTGAAATATGCTGTTTGTCTGAATGGTATGGTAGAATCCGGCATCTCCTCTCTGGGGTACATAGGCTACCAGCTCCAGCTTGCTTCCCAGGGGCACGACTGCATACTGCGACCAGTTAGCTGTTCCCTTTATCCATAGATCGCTTCTGGTGGCCATAGCAGATGCATATTGAGAATATGCCAGTCCCTGACCATCGCCATAATAGACTGCTATCGGCTCTTTCCCAGATATATCATACTGGGCAGGTTTGCCGATCACTCCGCCCTCAGCAGTCTTTGTGGCAGCGGCAAAATATTCGCTATAGGGAATGAATGCGCTCTGTGCTGCACCCGCAGTGTAGAGGGACGCGTCCGAGGGCAGGGGATATCTGGCGCTGGGCACGGGCTGGTCCAGCCAGTCCAGCATTCCCGCCAGGCCCTCGTCCAGAGTCCCACGACCATAAGACTGGCCGATGTTGGGATTCGAGTAGCCTGTATCTGCGGCAAAAGCCGGTAATGGAATGCTGATTGCCATTATGCAGATAAGAAATATGACCTGTTTCATCTCATTTCACCCGCAAATGGGTTTCGACACATCCTATTTAAACTTGCGTCAAAAGTTCGACAATCAGTGAAAGATCAGGGCGTCCTTTGGGCAGGCGTCTATGCAGCGGCCGCACTTTATGCAATCCGGCAAATCCTGCAGCTCAAATACCCGAAGCTGCATGGGGCAGACCTTCTGGCACCTCTTGCAGTCAATACATAAATCCCCGTCCAGCTTGAGCTGGTATTTGCTGCCTCCCATAATCCTCTGCAATGTGCCCATGGGACAGAATGTGCACCAGGTCCGGGGGGCGATGATCACGCCAAAGAGTATGGCAATGGAGGTGGTGATTATGCATAGGGTGACAAATACCATTCCGATTCGGTCCACCACCCCCTGGGTTCCTAATAGCCGGTAGATCATAAAGCCCATCAGGGCGATGAAGATGGGAATCCTGATCCACATGCTGCGCAGGAAAAGAGGGATCGCCAGCCTTCGGCTAAGGGGGGCCAGCCAGAAGTCAACGAAGCTGCCCCGGGGGCAGAGGTTGCCACAAAACCATCTGCCTCTGAAGGGGGCAATGGTCAGAAGGGTGGCGAAGACCAGCAGGAGGATGTAGCCAAGCTTGGGATAAAAGATCCCGCCAATCGATACAATCAGCACGATCATGCCCAGATAAGGGAGGGTTTCGAAAAACTAATC
>NZ_DAIK01000060.1:0-25270 GCF_002496085.1 Methanosaeta sp. UBA458
CCCCTACACCCCGACGTTATAACCGGCCTTCCCTAAAATCTTTTCAATCCGGGTTTTGCATCATTGCGAAGACTGCTCGGAGCCCTCCAGGACATCATCTGCCAGAATCGTCAGCAAGACCGTCAAATCCTCCATGGTTAGGATCTGGGCCAGTGCGCGATCAAAGAGCATCGTTGCATCTGCTGGCAGATCCTCATCGCTCCTCCAAAAAAGGATTCGGACAATGACGCCGGGAAAGGTCTCCACCTCCACTGCCACATCCGCCCCCTCCACCATCCTGCCGGCAAAATCATCCTGCAAGGTCCTGACCAATTCCTCCGGGCTCTGACTGAATCGCTCTGCAAGCGGCCTGATTGCCCGGCGGGAGAAATTGGAGCAGAAGAGTTTTCCTCCATAGGTCTCTTTGATGGATATCCATTCTCCTGCAGGTTCGTAACCATTTTTCGATCTGCCGATCAGATAATGGAGCAGGAGCACCGATACCGTCTCAATAGCCTGGCGGCGACTGGGCAGGAAGAGAACCTCCCTTTCCGCCTGCTTAATCTCATATCTGTCTTGGAACAGTGAAATGATATTGCTGGATGGAAGCCCGAGTCCTTTCAGCTCCTCCCAGGCCATGCCCAGTGCTATATCGTATCCCATTGATCTTCCCCTCTCTGCAAGACATCTCAAAGAAGATTACTGGCGGCCATCATCATCCTTTCGGCTGATCAGATGAAAAAACATAGAAAGGCTTATGCCGTAAAAAGGAGGAGAAGAGAGCATGAATCTTGGGCGGAGGTTCGACATAGGGGCGGGAATTTTCGTCTTTCTGATAATCCTTCTCACCCTTTACCTGACCTTAAACTTCCTGACAACCATCCTCTTGAGCGTGGTGCTCGTTTTTCTTCTCAAGCCCCTCTATGCCCTGTTCTTCAGGCTGACTAAAAGAAAGCAGATATCCTCATTTTTATCCATAATGCTGGTCTTCATCCTCATCCTCTCCCTGATTCTGGGGATCACCAGCGCCCTATTGGTGGAGCTGTCCTATCTGCAGTCATCAGGGGCCATATCAGATGTGGAGATTGATAAGACCATCAATGAGATCGATGCCTGGTCCAAGAGCTTTATCCCCGCCTGGCTTTACAACTCCATAATCGAGATCGCTCTGCGTTATGCGCAGGAGATAAGCGACATTCCCATAGCGTTCGCCACCTGGGTATTTCCCATTCTGCAGCGTGAGCTCACCGCCTTTGGCTCCAACCTGCCCATTCTCTTTGCCCATCTGATCGTGGTGGTATTCTTCACCTATTATCTGCTCATAGACGGCAAGGTTTTTATTGATCAGGCGGTGGATCTGGTCCCCCAGGAAAAGCAGGGTATTGTCAGGCGATTTCTGGATGAGCTTTACAGCATCTACCATACTCTCTTTACCGTATACTTCTCCACCTCCATGCTCAGCGGTGTGATGGCAGCGATTGGCTTCTCATTGCTAGGCATCCCCTATCCATTCCTGATGGGGGTGGTGGTGGCGGTATTCACCCTCTTGCCCCTGCTGGGGCCGCCGTTCGTCTTCATTCCCATAGCAGTCTATTATCTGATCGTGGGAGACCTTTTCCGCTGCCTGATCCTCCTGGTATTTGGAACGGTGGTGCTGATGGTAATTCCTGAAAACGTTATCCGCCCACACCTGGCCATGATGAGCTCCCGGATACACCCCATACTCACCCTGCTCGCCTATACCGCACCCATATTTGTCATTGGAATCATCGGGGTGATAGTTGGCCCTACCCTCTACGGCTTCCTCCTCGCCGTCTACCGGTCGATCAATGCTGAAAGGAAAGGATTATAATCCAGGTGGCATCCTGCAATTCAGGGGATACTGCAGGTGAAGAATGAGGGATTTTGCGGTCAATTGGGGCTGAATCCTCCGAGCCAACAATATTATAATGGCTCTTCGCTGAATTATGTGGATGAGGTCCGGCAGAGAATATAGCCACAGTTCCTTTGCGTCCCTGTGGTTGGGTCAGTGCACCACGGTTCACCACAGAAGCACAAAAGACACAGAGAATCTCCAATTCAAGTTTACCCATGCCAAATCGTGAGGATCCATTATAATCGAGAGGTTTAATGGGCGGGCAGAAAGAGTATCAATTGGCGGTATTGTTCATAATCCTGGATGTTTTATTCTGGGGTTTTTCCTTTATAAGCACCAAGGTGGTCCTGTCACAGATTCCGCCTGTATCGATAGCATTCTTCAGGCAGATCATCGCTGCATCGACTCTGATAATGCTTGTTCTTTTTACCAGGACCTCATTCAAAATAGGTCGAAGGGACATGGGATATATCGTCCTCGCCAGCTTCTTTGGAATAGTGATGTACTTTTCCCTGGAGAATACCGGGCTTCTGTATACCACGGCATCCAATGCCTCGATGATCGTGGCCGCCCTTCCCATATTCACCCTATTTGCCGAAGCTATGCTCTTCCGTCTGAAGGTCACCTGGAAGATGATTCTCTGCTTGATCCTTTCCACCATTGGGGTGGCTCTGGTGGTCACAGTCGATGGGAAGGTGGATCTATCATCTGCCAGGTTTTTCGGCAATCTGCTGGTCATGGGAGCGATCATCTGCTGGGTATTTTACACCCTGCTGAATAGAAGGCTCTCTGAGAATTACCCCTGCCTGGCTTTAACCGCTGCTCAATCAACAGTCAGCATAATTCTATTTATTCCCCTCATCATCCCGGAGATCGAAAGATGGCCCGCGATATCCGAGATCTCTCTGCCGGTATTTGCTAATCTGCTCTTTCTAGGGGTTTTCTGCTCAGGCTTCGCCTACATTTTTTATATTTATGCCACCAGAAGGCTGGGAGCAACGGTGGTTTCGGCCTTTTTAAACCTCATTCCAGTGGTGACAGTGGTCTTCGGATATCTCATCTTGCACGATACCCTCTCCTGGATGCAGGTCCTTGGAATGGCACTGATAATGATCGCTTTATATCATCTTAACCGGTTGATGAAAAGGGCGCAAGTATGAGGCGAATAGGGCAAATGGTGATTTGCGGCGTTTCCCCATTCGCAGCGATTATGGCCCCAAGCCAGTCGACTTCTACTCCCTTAAAGCAGTTCGAGAGCCACTCTGCTCATAAGACCCGCCTTCAATCCCCGCTTTTCCGCCACAGGATTTGCCTCCTTAATGATGCCCTGCAACAGGTCTTCGATGTTGGCAATCGAGCTTCCCTGAGATGGCCTGGTTGCTGGGTAGCTGAAGCTTTCTAATCCCTGCACATCGAAGGCCCTGGAGCCCACCATTTCCGTATCGGTGATGACGGCCACCAGGTTGACCGGCTCGGGGGAAATGACAGATCCTTCCGCTTGCTTTCTCTTTAGCTGCACTCTGGTATGATTCATACCTAACCTCCCGAAAAGTTCAGGCGCTAAACCTGTGCGCCTGAACTTTTCGGGAGGTTAGGCTATAGGAAACATATGGGATGAAGCCAGTTTTGCTCGGCAGATATCTGACGAAGTCACTCAAGACCGGATTTCGATTAGATCCATTTTTGGCCTCAAGCTCAGCCCAAGAGCCTGCCCGCGGGCCCTATCTTTCCCCGCTCCGTCTGGCAGACGACCGACTGCAGACCGCAGTCTCTAAGAATATAATGGACCTCCAGCATCTCCCAGTGGCTGGGCCGGACCAGATCAGGCCTTCTGAACTCCGGCCGGTAGTCCAGAACACAGACCTGAATCCAGGGATCTATGCTGACGATTCTCTCCGCCATCTCCTGGATCTCTGCTATGCTGATCAGATCCTCATTGAATGGGATGCCGATGCCCAAGAAGACCTGAGGATGGCTGTCGTGCAGGTATTTCACCGCCTCCCAGGCGGTCTGCAGATATTTGGTCGCCAGCCCCTCATCCAAAAGGCCGGTCATCTCCATGAAGGTGGAGGTCCTCAAGGCCTTTAGATCGATGCCAATGTCGGTCATGCCCGCACCGACCAGCTCATCGATATAGTCCTCGGTCAAAATTGTGCCGTTGGTATCCACATGAATGCGGGCGATCGGATTTTGCTCCCGCAGGAGACGTATGAAAGAGACCAGCCACGGCCGGTTGAGGGTACACTCCCCGCCGGAGATGGCTATGCGTTCCACTCCGCACTCCTTTTTCGTCTCAGTCATCCTCTCCGCCGCCTCCTCTGGGGTGAGGGGCTCGCCTACGTCCATAAAAGCATACCGCCAGTTCTGGCACTGGGGGCAGCAGAGGTTGCAGCCTGAGGTGAAGCAGACCGCTTCTATGAAGCCCAGGCCGCTCTCCAGCCACCATGGTGTGCCCACGCCTCCCGTCTTATGGCCCATGAAGCCTGCCACCATCCTGCGAGGCGTCCCCATGGGCGCTGCAGTCCTTATCCTCATTCCCTCTTGCACCTGTGCAGTGCAGGCCGGCCTAGCCTCTCCATCTATCTTCAGGGCACAGGCCCAGCATCCTCCCACCTGGCAGGGCATGAATAATCCCTTGTCGGAAGGATGCAATGTGATATTATATCCGAGCTTCTCCAGAGCCTCTTTAACTGAGAAGCCAGAAGGCACCTCGATCCGTCTGCCGTCAACCTCTATCGTTGTCATTGACCGCCTTCATGGATTGCATCACAATATCGATGGGAAGCACAGTCTCTCCAGATATGCCGTTTCTGGCAATCCAGGTGCTGATGGATGAGCATGCCATCAAGACATCCGACTTATCCCTGCTGCTGGCGGCAATTATCCTGGCGACATCATCTTTGTTCCGGATCTTGATGTTGTAGGCCATCTCAATCGCCAAAAGCTGCATTTTTGCCCTCTCTTCAACCGACTCCATGAATGTGTCAATGCCTTCCTTCATCTTAAGGCCTTTGTTTTCAGTCATCTGCGAGCAGAAGGTTTCAGCTAGAAGAATGGCTAATTGCACAGGGCCAAATTTCATGATAAAATGCCAGGCTTTCAGGACTCTGCCCAAAAAAAGGGTGAAAGGAGGTGATTATTTAATTACTGCCTCCAGCCTTCGGTTTACCTCATCCCAGTTCACAATGTTCCAGAAGGCTTCAACGAACTTGGCCCTCTCGTTCTTGTAGTCCAGGTAGTAGGCATGCTCCCAGACATCCAGGACCATGAGGATGCGAAACATGGGATAGACGTTCACATTATGCTTCTCAATCTGCATAATGATCGGCCTGCCGGTCATGCCGCACCAGGATAAGGCCGCCCATCCGGAGCCCTCTGTGCTCACAGCAGCAGTGGTGAACTCCTTCTTGAAGCGCTCAATGGATCCGAACTCCTTTTTCAGGGCCTCGGCTAAAGCGCCCTCAGGCTCCTTCTTCGCTTTGGAGGCGGGAGCGAGGTTCGCCCAGAATAAGCTGTGCAGCACGTGGCCCCCCGCCTGGAAAGAGAGCTCCTTCAGAGTAGCCTTCATATCGATGTCCGATCCGGATTCCCGCGCCTTGTCCAGCCTTTCCAGTATAGCATTGGCGCCGTTCACATAGGCGGCATGATGCTTGTCATGATGCAGCACCAGCTGGGCCTGGGTGATATGGGGTTCCAGGGCATTGCCAGCATAGGGCAGCTCGGGCAGGGTGTATTTCTTCTTATCAGCCATATAAAATCACCATTGATTTCAATCTCATAAATTGTCTGCTCACAACTTCTTATGGCAGAACCACCAGTCCTCACAGACCATGCCGCCGCCTGTCTTTCTGCCGGCAGCAGCCTTCTCATCCGCCGGAGGGGGCACGATCACCTGGTCGCCGAGGAAATCGTTGTTGGGCCAGTTTGCGGGAGTTGCTACCTTATTCTTGTCCACGACCTGCAGCGCCTCAAGAGCCCTGATGATCTCGCCCATGTTCCTTCCTATCTCCTGGGGATAGAAGAGTATTAGGCGAATTGTGGCCTCAGGATCGATGATGAATACCGCCCTGACGGTATTGGCGCCCTTGCCAGGATGGATCATCCCCAGCCTCATGGCCACCTTGCCCAGGTCGTCGGCGATTATGGGGAAGGTGATCTCCACTTTCAGGTTCTCCTTGATCCACTGGGTCCACTTCATATGAGCAAACACCTGATCAACAGAAAGGCCGATAAGCTCGCAGTTCAGCTTATCGAAGTCGCTCCTCATCTTCTGGAAGGCCACGAATTCAGTGGTGCAGACCGGGGTGAAGTCCCCAGGATGGCTGAAAAGGACTAACCACTTTCCGGAATATGCATCTGGCAACTTGACCATGCCATGGGTGGTCTTGACCTCCATGGAAGGGAACTTATCTCCAATCAATGGGAAGCCACCTTTGTCGCCCATATGGTAGCTCATATGGTGAAAACCGCTATGCTCAAATCCCCTCGAGGGGCCGGATCTATCTGATTCGCACATATTTAATAACTCCTCTCTATCATATATATTTGGTTCTGTTAGATGAAGCCTTTCAGTTTCTTCAATACTCTTCCATTTGGCAGAATTTGCAGCTATGATGCCACTTGAGCTCCACCTGAGATCGGACAGGGATCTCGCTGGTGCAGCTGTTCTTGCCCTAAATCCTAGATGAACTCACACACTTTATTTGGAGATAGCCCGCGAGGTTTGATCCTGCCCACCTCCCAAACCAATCAGTCCTTTCTCTGCCCTGAATTCCAGTGGGGGATATGTTTATTTAAGAGTGATTATTAGCTAATAATTACTATGATCAGTGCAGACAGCCTGGACTCAACCATCATAAAGACATTTCGCAACAGCGGCTATAGAGCCACTCCCCAGAGAATAGCCATCAGCAGATACATACTGCGCAATCACGAGCATCCTTCAGCACAGAAGACTTATCAGGAAGTCAAGAAGACCCATCCTACCGTAAGCCTGGCCACCATCTACACCACAATAAAAATTCTAAAAAAGACCGGCCTGATCTGTGAGTTGAAGCTGCCTCAATCTCAAACCAGGTATGATCCCAATACAGAGCCCCATGCGCACCTGGTCTGCCTTCAGTGCGGCAGCGTCACCGATTGGATGGACCCGATAATGCAGAAATTGGTGAAAAATGTCTCCAGCAAGGCGAACTTCACTGTAATCGGATCGAGCTTTGATCTGGAGGGGATCTGCGCTTTGTGCGGTCGAAGGGCAAAGGATGCCCTGAAAAGCGCCTCCCCACCGGCAGAATCAATATCGGCCGAGTAAAAATCGTTATAACCCTTTTTGTCGATACCAGTCTTAATCACTTGATTTACATGGATCTGAGCCGGGCGATCCTCTCCTCTGTGCTGGGATGGGTGGAGAAGAGTGACGCCACTGCCTTTCCTTTGAGGGGATTGACGATGAACATATGAGCAGTGGATGGGTTCACGTCCGAACGCACTGCATTATTGCCCGACTCCAGCTTGGCCAGGGCACTGGCCAGGGAGAGGGGCTTGCCGCTTATCTTCGCTCCACCGGCATCGGCCTCAAACTCCCTGCCCCTGGATATCGCCAGCTGGACGATGGTGGCGGCCAAAGGAGCCAGGATGGCCATGGCTAAAACTCCCAGGGGGTTGGGGCCATCATCGTCCCCACCGCCGAAGATCAGCGACCACTGGGCCATATTGGCCATAAATGTGATCACTCCGGCAAGGGTAGCCGCTATGGTGCTGATCAGAGTGTCCCGATTCCGGACATGAGCCAGCTCATGAGAGATCACTCCTGCCAGCTCGTCTCTATTTAGGATCCTGGTGATCCCAGTGGTAACGGCGACTGCTGCGTGCTTGGGATCCCTGCCCGTGGCAAAGGCATTGGGCATGGGATTATCGACTATATAAAGCCTGGGCATGGGAAGGCCAGCGTTGGCGGCCAGATTCTCCACCATGCCGAAGAGCTCCGGAGCCTCCGCTACTGTGAGCTCGCGGGCTTTATACATCTTTAAGACCAATTTGTCGCTGTACCAATAGGTTCCAAAGTTCATCAAAATGGAGAAGATCAGGGCTATGAGCATGCCACCTCTTCCACCAAAGTAGCCGCCGATCAGCAGCAAAATTCCTGTCAGACCGGCCAGCAATAGGGTCGTTCTGATCATATTGGCCATAGGTATTGGTTCGTCTAGAGAGTTATTTATCTTTTGCTATTGGCTGATCGGATACCATCGAATGGATGTCCTCAAAGGCAGTTTTTTGGGGAGAGGAGTTGTCCATACTCGATGCATAGGATAAGTATATTGACAGGTAATTTGATTGTGAGCACAAGAGCCTGAGAGAGTACAGGATAAGATAATTTGAGGTGAATGATGTTTGCACCGGTGGGCACAGAGGAGATCATACCGCGCCGAAGCTTTCCGATAGTTACGGCAGTGATAGTGGCAATTAACGTCCTTTTTTTTATCTATGAGATCTATATTCTGATCACAGATGGATCACAGGGACTGAATTCCTTTTTCAATACCTTCGGCCTGGTGCCTGCCGATGTCACAAGCGTCCAGAGCAGCATGCTGCCACCATATTCAACATTCTTCACCTCCATGTTCATCCATGCGGGCATATTGCATATCCTCTCCAATATGGTCTTTCTGGCCGTATTTGGCGATAACGTGGAGGACCTCTTGGGCCCCATCCCCTATCTCATCTTCTATCTGCTCTGCGGCCTTGCGGCATCAGCCGCCCAGATTGCTGCTGACCCCTCCTCAATCATCCCCAATGTGGGGGCCAGCGGGGCGATCTCTGGGGTTCTGGCCGGGTACCTCGTCCTCCTGCCCACGGGCACTGTACGCCTGTTTATATTCTTCGGATTCTTCTACCGCATCACCAAGATACCAGCGCTGCTCTTCATCACCGTCTGGTTCGTCATCCAGCTATTCAGCGGCGTGGCCTCGTTGGGGGTGGTTGCAGAAGGCGGTGGTGTGGCCTACTGGGCTCACATTGGAGGTTTCATAGCAGGATTACTGCTCGCTTTTGCCTACAAGACAATCATGAGACGGCATCTATTCCCGTCGCACTGAGGGAAAGGAGAGCAATAAGGGCCTCCAAAATCTTTTTCTTCAGATATGCAGAATGGACATCCTTGAGGAGGAATGATCTTTAAAGGGAGTTTTATCTGTATCCTGGTTTCTGGCGTTATCTTAATGCAGATATCACTCATAGCTCAATCGGGCTTCTGTGCACCCGCTTCGCATGATGAGGAAGGCATAAGCTGCTACAATAAGGGCATAGACCTGGCCGAGCAGGGCAGATATGATGAGGCCATAGCGGAGTTTGACCGCTACATCCAGGATTATCCGGATTATGCCCGGGCCTGGTACAACAAGGGGGTTGCTCTAACCCAGCAGGGCAAGTACGAAGAAGCCCTCATCGCCTTCGACAGGGTGACCGATATCGAGCCGCAAAATTCCCAGGCCTGGTATAATAGGGGAGTGGTCCTGTACATCCTGGGAAGATACGAGGAGGCTCTGGAGGCGTCCAATAGGTCCACGATGCTGAATGGTGAAGATGCCAGGGCCTGGATCAATGAGGGAAATGTGCTCTTTCAATTGAACAGGCATGAGCAGGCGGTGGCAGCATACGATCGAGCCATCGGGATCGATCCCCACTCTGCCCAGGCCTGGTGCAACCGCTGCAATTCGCTGATCAACCGGTCGGAGTACGATCTGGCGTTATCATCTGCCCAGAAGGCCATCCAGATCGACCCGGATATGGTAGAGGCTTACAGCTGCAGGGAGGCGGCACTTATGGAGCTGGGAAGGGACTCATAGGCGGCCGCTGCCCTGACCAGGTCAGAGGTGGCTTGTATCATCGAGAATTTATGCCTCTGCCTCACCCATCAATCTATTCACCAGCCACTCGGGCTCGAACTTCACCAGGTCGGGATAGGTCTGTCCCACGCCAAGGAAGAGCACCGGCTTGCCGGTTATATAAGCGATGGATATGGCAGATCCGCCCTTAGCGTCGGCATCGGTCTTGGTGAGGATCGATCCATCGATGGGCACCGACTCATTGAACAGGCGCGCCCTCTCCACGGCATCGTTGCCTGCTATTGCCTCATCCACGAATATCAGCAGATCGGGGGTTGTGACCCGGACGATCTTTCTCATCTGATCCATGAGGTTGATGTTGGTATGCAGCCTGCCAGCCGTGTCCGCCAGGACTACATCCTTGTTATGGGCCCGGGCATACTCGATGGCATCGAATATCACCGCTGCCGGATCTCCGCCCGTCTTGTGCTTGACCACCTTCAGCCCCAGATTGTTGCCATGCACCTCTAATTGTTCAATGGCTCCCGCCCTGAAGGTATCGCCAGCGGCAAGGACCACAGAGTAGCTCTGATCCATGAGATACTTTGCCACCTTGGCGATGCTGGTCGTCTTACCGGTGCCGTTCACTCCCACGAACAGGATCTTGACCGGCTTATCCTTCGCCCGGATGTACTCATCGAAGTCCAGGTGGTTCTTGGATAGAAGGGTTATCAGCGCATTTCTAAGAGAGTCCTCAGCCAGCTGGCCGGTATCCGAACCGATCTTCTTTTTCTTCCCAACCAGATCGGACTTGACCTCTCTTACGATCTCCTCAGCCACCGGAAGGGCGACATCGCTCTCCATGAGGGCCATCTCCAATGCCCACATGGGCTCCTCCAGATCCTTCTCCTCTAAGATTATCTCCTGCTCGAAGACCAGGGTCTTGGCCTTCTGCAGGAATGAGAATCTGCCTTTCTTATTTTTGGTCTCTCCATTATCCAAGGGCTTGGCCAAGGGCTCCTTCGTAGCAGATCCAGAAGATGCTCCCATTTTGGGCTCCTTTGCCTTCGAATCCATCCTGCCGGCATCCGGAGCCTCCAGAGCAGGCCGATCCTCTGCCTCGATCTCCTCTGGCTGTGCTGCTCCCTTCGAGCCCTTGGCTGAAACCTTCTCAGCGACCTTGGCAGACAGGGCCTCCTTAAAGCCGGAGAGCTTCTCTTTGAACCGGTTAAACAACCCCTTCGCTCCCCTGGCCACCGCTGAGGCGGCTTTCGTACTGCTGCATTATGCCCTGAATCTTCTGCATCTCTTGATCGATCTTGGCAAGAACTTCCGTGAGCTTTTTCGAGCCCTCAAGAACCTCATTCTTCCGAGTCCTCAGGATCTCTATGGCCTCTTCAGATCTTTTTTCTATGCTCACACCTGCCCCGACATTCAAGATCACATTCTCCTTGGAGGCGAGTTTGCCGTGGATGAAAGATCCAGAGCCTATGGGAACCAGAATCTCCTGACCGACCTCAGCCTCCTGCAGAGCATCAACTGCTGCGAGAGCACTTTCTAGCCCCTGGGCAGCGATCTGGCTCAGGCCGAGCTGATGGGAGATTCCCTCTGCCTGAGCCTGGTACTGCTCATATGCGGCCAGGAGCCTTCTGATCTCCTCCTCGCTCCCAGGAGAGCTACTCAACTGTCTTCACCTCGTCTATCTTGATAAGGCCTCTTTTCAGACCATGTTGACTTCCCATCAGGGAGTAGACCATATTTTTGGCATTCTTCTCGTTCTGGCTATCCACTACCTTGCTGAAAGGAAGCCAGGTCTTGCCAATAAGCCCTCCCTTATATCTTCCCTTGATCTCAAAATTAGTCATGAATTTTCACCTCTATTACGCCAGGAAATCCAATGCATCTTCAATGCGGCCCAGCTCCGGGCCGGTGGTCTCGTCTCCTGCGAGGTAGCCGTAGCTGTTCGCCAACAGACCTGAGCCCACCAGTGGCGAGCCGAGGTTGACTGTGCCCACATCCACAGGCAGTTCGAATAGCTCCTCCAGCACTGCCATTTCCTGTTCGGATACCCTGGGATGGACAAGAAGGCCTTTGTTGGTGGCAACACCAGCCATTCCCACGGTCTTCAGGCCTCCGATGGTGCCCTTTTGCACCTTGACCTCAAGCGTCTCCTCTATCGCCCGACAGGCTCTGGTGGAGAGGCCGGGATGAACCATAGCGGCGCTGTCGTTGGCCAGGATGACATTGCCGGCGGCATTGATCCTGGTCGGCAGCCTGGAGACCTTTCCATGCTCTTGGAGGATCTTCAGATCTTCAGCTTCCGCATGGCGGCTGACCACAAATCCGCTCTTGTTGGCGGAAATGAGCGAGCCTGTGACCGATCCGATGCCAGCAGGGATGCATACTGCCTTTACGTGAAGCCCTTCTTCTATGAATGCCAGATCCTCTGGCCCGACTACTGCTGGCAGCAGTACTATATCATCTGTGCAGCGGGCGAATACACCCAGCAGACTGCTACCTGCAATCTTGATCCTCTTATCTCTCACCGGCAAACTCTGCTTCCACTCCGCCGTCTTCAAACTTGACCGCCCGCACCCTTACCCGCCTTGGTGGCTTCATATCCCCTCTTCTCCAGATAACCTGGTTTAGGCCGGGATCGATCTTCACATCCTCTGCGGGGGTCTTCATATGCCGGGCAAGGTAATTCCTTATCTCAGCCATGGCCCGGTTGGACCTTCTGTAAACGGGAACGCATTTCACAATACCCAGGGGTATGGTGTAAACTCTTTCTGTGTCCGCCATTGTCATCTCTCTAGACTGCTTCTTCGCCAATGTCTTCTCTTGGGGTGAGCGACTACCTTCCTCATGGTCTTGACTATGACCCAGGAGGGAACCCTACGATTCTGATTGAATGCTTTGGCAAGCCTGATCTTCTTGCCCTTTAATTTCTTGGACAAATCTCTTCCTCCGAATTACTCTCGTGTGCGTATGATTGGAGGGGAATATCCTGTCGACCTCCATCTGGCCATGCCTCTCTTTTAGCGCATATCTCAGGCCCACCTCAAAGTCTGAGGCAGGATGCTTCTCGGAGAGCTCCTCCTCGAAGTCCAAATAGCGCGAGGCCATCGCCCGGATGGCCTTTCCACCCAGGCCCGCCAGAGGTCTCAAGTATTGCACATGCAACCGGTCTTCCAGGCTTCGGATGGCGCCGAAATCCATCTTCGGGGCGCGATCATCCCTTCTTGTACCGTCCGCCACAAATTCGCACTCTTTTGCTACTGTCTCTACTGCAATGGGATGAACATAATTGAGAGCATCATTGGGATAGCCCGTGGACTGCAATATCTTCAGGGCTCTCTCCAGGACATCCGCATCGAATACCATTCTTCTCAGGGGATATCCCAGCTCTCTTGCTGCTTCTTTTGCTCTCATCCAGGAATCGTCGTGGCCAAAGCTGAAATTCACCAGCTCTATCTCCTCGAAGAATGGCTCGAGAAGGAGGGCCGTCAGACTGCTATCTTTTCCGCCGGAGAATAGGACTGCAACCTTCATGTATCGACCGATTCCGAGATTTTTCATCTTCTTGTTATATTGATATCTCTCTTCTTGGGCTGGGCCTGGGTGAGTATCGCCTTGAGTTGCTCGTCAGTGATCGGGCCTCTCAGCCTGCCGCTTTGTGCAAGCATGATGAGCTGGGCCTCGATCTGGGAGACGAACTCGGGCCTGGTCATGCGAATGGCATTCATCCTTTCGCGAGCCTCAGGTGTGAGGATGGTCCGCATTATGGCCGCCTTTTTGGCTTCCATCTCCTGCTGGGCCTGCTCCTGCTGAACAGCAGCCATTTGCGAATCTGCCTGCTGCCTTTGGATCTGCTCCAGCCTCTTTCGCCTCAGTTCTGCAAGCTCATCATCAGCCATTGCCTCGAATCCCCCTTATGCTGTCGATTCTGCTGCTGATTCAGATGCGGGTGCAATTGAACCCTCTTTGCTGGCCACCTTATGGGCTATGCCGTCGAGGAATGCCTGGCCCTCCGGGGTCATTTGGCGTCCCTTCTTCAGCTTCTTGACCAGGCCGGCCTTCTCCAGCTGCTGCAATGATTCTCTTACCACCGAACCGCTGCCCTTGGCGAAGGTTCCAGTGGCCACTCCCTTGCGCTTCTTTCCGCCGTAGAAGGTTCTGAGCCGGGATACTCCCACCGGCCCATCGATATATATTCTGCGCAGAATGGATGCCGACCTCACAAACCACCAATCTGGATTGGTGGGTGGCATCTCCCTATTTACCCCAGTCTTGGCAAATTCAGCCCAAACAGGTGGCTGGACCTTGCCCGCTGCCTTCAGCTCTAAAGCTGTGGCGGCTATCAAGTCATGGGGAGGTACGTCGTAAACAGTTGTCAATTTTTCAATCCTCCGAGATGATAAGGAACAAACCAGAACCCTTACGCCAAAACAAGTATAAATGCTTTTTCCGCACTATTCACTCTAGGCGCGATTCTCCAAGAGGGCAATTATCCCCATTCCCGTAGAAGCACAGGCTGCAATCCAAGAGAATGGGATGTTTGAGCCTGAGGAGAATTCAAGCCCACCCGGATTTCCCTTTCTGATCTTTCAGCTTATTATCATCTAGATCCGTATAAGACTCTTCCCTTTTATCAGCTTCCTCAGTTCGTCGGCGATGAATACCGTGCTTGAGACGGCGAAGATGATGGCCCAATCATACAGCGAGAGGGCCACCGTTCCCAGAGCCATCTGGAAGAATGGCAGGGTCGTCGCCATCAGCTGCAGGGCTATCGATGCAACTATTGCCCCGATCAAGTATTTGTTGCTGAAAAGGCCGATCTTGAAGACGGACTTGTCTTCAGACCGGCAGTTGAGGGCATTGAAGATCTGGAACATGGCCAGGGTGGTGAAGCCCAGGGTCTGAGCGCGGTGTATATCTCCACCGTTAAGCTCCCTGGTAAACACCAGGAGGGTGCCCGCAGCCATAAAGGCGGCAACGAAGAGCACATTCTTAACTATATCCATGTTGATTATATTCTCCTTGGGGTTTCTGGGCGGCTGGTCCATCACATCCTCTTCTTTAGGCTCCATGGCCAAATTCACCACTAAGAGCCCGTCGGTAACCAGGTTAACCCATAGGATCTGCACCGGGGTGAAGATCAGCACATTTATGGCCATGAAGACCAGGGCCACCAGGATGGTGAGGATCTCACCAGCATTGGTGCTGATGAGATACTTCACTGTCTTTCGGATATTCTCGAAGATTACCCGGCCCTCCTCCACTGCGTTCACTATGCTCTGGAAGTTATCGTCCGTCAGGATCATGTCCGCCGTCTCTTTGGTGACATCGGTTCCAGTTATCCCCATGGCGATGCCGATCTCTGCCGCCTTGAGGGCAGGAGCATCGTTGACCCCGTCTCCGGTCATGGCTACGATATGCCCCTTCCTCTGCAGGGATTGGACTATGCGGTGCTTATGTTTGGGTGATACCCGGGCGAAGACGGAGGTATCCTGAATCAGACCGTCCAGCTCCTCATCGCTCAGATCATCCAAATCCGAGCCGGTGAGGACCTTCGACCCTTCCTCATAGATCCCAATATCCCTGGCTATGGCCTGTGCGGTAATCTTATGATCCCCGGTGGCCATGGTCACCTTGATCCCCGCCCTCTTGCACAGATGAACCGATCTTATGGCCTCCGGCCGGGGCGGATCGATCATTCCGGAAAAGCCGGTGAATATCAGGTTAGCTGGACCCTTATTCTTGAATTCATCCCCCTCTTCCGGCTTAATGGTGACATAGGCCAGGGCCAAAACGCGCAGAGCCTCTGCTGCCATCTGCGAACTGGCCTTCAAGAACTCTTCCTTTCTCTTCTGGTCAAGCTCCTTTACCTCTCCCCTATCCAGGACATATGAGCACATGTCCAGGATGGTCTCCGGCGCTCCTTTGAGCAATGCCAGCAGCTCAGCAGAGCCGGTGCGGTGGAAGGTTGACATGTATCGGTTCTTGGGATCAAAGGGGATCTCATCGACCCGGGGATGGCTTTCCTCCAGCTCGCTCTTATCCAGGCCCGCTTTTGCCGCTGCCACTAACAGGGCGCCCTCAGTCGGGTCGCCCAGGATCTCCCATCGATCCTCTTCTTCCTTATGGCTCTTGAGGGAGGCATCATTGCAGAGGGAGGCGATCTTCAGGAACATGCTCAGGCTTTTATCCTCTGAGGCTTTTAGCGGCACTCCGTCCAGCTCAAAATCGCCCTTCGGCTGAAATCCGACCCCCGATACATCGACTATCCTGCCCGCCAGGAAGAGCTTCTGGACCGTCATCTGGTTGGTGGTCAGGGTACCGGTTTTGTCAGTGCAGACCGCAGTTATCGATCCCAGCGTCTCCACTGCATCCAGCTTGCGGATGATGGCATGCCGGCTGGCCATGCGGCTGACACCCACAGCCAAAGCAACGGTTATGGCCGCAGGAAGGCCCTCGGGGATGGCCGAGACCGCCATGGCCAGGGTGAAGAGAAAGAGCTCAATCAGCTCAAATCCGCGCCAAAAGCCCACTACCAGGGTCAGGCTGCTGGCCACTAAAGCCAGGATCATCAGCTTCTTGGATAGGTCCAGGGTACGCCTCTTGAGTGGAGTCTTCGCCTTTTCCGTTCCGGCTATCTGGTGGGCGATCTTACCCATCTCGGTATCCATTCCGGTGGCAAAGACCACCGCTTTGCACCTTCCCTGAGTGACCACGGTTCCTGCAAAGATGATATTGTCCATCTCTGCAGTGATCAGATCCTCCTGCAGTGCTTCCGCCATCTTTCTCGCCGGTACCGATTCACCGGTGAGCATGGACTCGTCCATCTCCAAGTTCGCCTGCTCTATGATCCTGGAGTCTGCCGGGACCTTTGCCCCCGCTTCTACCAGAATTATATCCCCAACCACTACCTCCTGGGATTTGATGCGCATCTCCTGGCAGGTTCCCGTCTCCGGGCAATCCCTCAAGACCCGGGCTTCGGCTGATGCCTGGGATCTGAGGGCCAAGATGGCCTCTTCCGCGCTGTATTCTTTAAAAAACCCAAGCAATGTGTTGATGAGAATTACCGCAAGTATCACTGCAGCATCTATGAATTTGTCAGCCATGAAGGAGATGACCGCCGCCAGGCCGAGAACAGCTATTAGAGGATTTTTAACCTGCCCGATGAGAATGCCGAGCTTGCTCAGCTTTTCGCCTTCCTCCAGCTCATTGGGTCCAAAGGCCTTGTAGCGTCTGGCTGCCTCTTCTGTACTCAAGCCTCGGGTGGTGCTATCCAATTTTTGCAGAACCCGGTCAGCACTTAATGCATGCCAGTTATTATTAGCATCAGACGCCATCGCATCCACTCCTTATAAATAAAAATACATCTTTTAATTATTTGCTCCTCAAGATATAGGCATTCTCAGATATATGCATTAAAAGGGATAATTCATTAAAACCTTTTCTATGTGATCATAAAGCTTTTGTTCTGGGAAATCGTTCAGGAATCGTGGAATTGATACCGAGAAGAAAATCAAGAGATGAGCATCTGAATCGAAGAATGGAATTATCGTCTTTTCCATGCTCTAGAGAAATGAGAGCTGTATGATTTGGGATCTGCTTATTGCCGTTGTTCCGGCTGTGATTCTATTTCTTTACGGCATTGAGAACTTCTCCGAAGAGGTCCGGCATGCGGCCGGCGAACGCTTCCGCACGATTCTGCAAAATGCGACGAAGACCTCCTTGCGTGGCGCTCTCGCCGGGGCTGCGGTCACCGCTCTGGTCCAATCCAGCACTGCCACCACCATCATCGCCGTGGGCCTAGTGAACGCGGGAGCGATCTCCTTTCTGGCCTCCCTGGGCCTTGTCATCGGTGCCAATGTGGGCACAACCCTGACCGCGCAACTGGTCGCCTTCAAGCTGACCGCATTTGCCCCGTTGATCGTCATCGCCGGATTTATGCTGAGCCTGATTCGCACCCCTTATAGAGCCTATGGAAAGCCAGTATTCTACTTCGGCCTGGTGTTCTATAGCCTCAACCTGATCTCATCCATAGTTGCTCCCCTGCAGGATGATCCTGAGGTCCTCTCCCTGCTCTCCATGACGGACGATATCCTGATAGCAATTATCATTGGCTTTATCATCACCAATCTATTCCAATCCAGCTCGGTTACCACTGGGCTGATTGTGGTCATGGCCCAAAGCGGCTTGATCAATGCATCTCAGGCCCTGCCAATTCTGCTGGGAGCCAATATTGGCACTTCAACCACCGGACTGGTCGTATCCCTGAACATGAACACCGCTGCCAAGCGCACCGCCACTGCCCAGTTTCTCTTCAATTTCCTTGGAGTTCTGCTCTTTTTGCCCTTCATAGACAACTTCTCCCTGCTCATCGAGGACCTGGGAGGCACAGCTGCTCAACAGGTTGCCAATGCCCATCTCATATTCAATTCCACCTGTGCAGTCATCTTCCTGCTGGCCATTAAGCCCTTCAGCAGACTGATCATGCACATACTGCCCCAAAAGGATGGGGAGATAGTCTTCGTCACCGAGCACGTCACCTCCAGACTGCCGGACGACATCCCTATTGCGGCATCATTAGTGGAAAGAGAGATCGTGCATATGCTCAGCATCTGCAAGGATATCTTCGATAACACTCTAGAGGTCGCTGAGGGCAACACCGATATGTGCTCGAGAATTGCCCATTTGCGGGACTACATCGATTATCTGCGCACTCAGATCATGTCTGCTGTTATTAATCTGACCAATCGTGACATCTCAGTGGAAGATGCGGCTCATGTTGCCATTCTGGCAAGGGTTACCGATCTATCCGCTCTGATGGCCCATCAGATGACCTCCATGGCCAGGAGCTTCGAGCAGATGAACGAGAAGAAGATCACGCTCTCTCCTGAATCTCTCCGAGGAATCGAGGAGATGGCGGCCCTCTGCCGAGAGAATACCGAGCAGCTCATAGGCGTATTTCCCGAGATGCCGGAATATATCGACAAAGAGATGCGCTCCAATGACGAGCTGCTCCGCCAGGTGCTCAACTGGCACTATAAAACATATCTTATCCAACTGGTAGCAAAGAGCTCTTCTGGCGGCATATTCTCAGATATCCTCTTCTCCTTCGAGAGGATAGGATCAATCATAAGAGAGCTTAGGAAAACCTCAAAGACAATGGGAATTCCTGCCTCTGCCGTCCATATGCCTGATCTGATCGATCCCAATAATGAGAACGGCAGTGAAGTCAGCGCTGAAGAGAGCGGCTCGGAGCATCAGCTTACTTAAAGCTCCATTATCATTGCCGCGGTTATCAGCAGCAAGGCAGCTGGTATCACATACTTTGTGAGGATGCTAAGAGTTCTGAGCCATCTCTCCGAGAGATGTACCTGGCCGGCCAATACATCATCATCTATCAGCCATCGGAAGGTTATCGCCACCAGAAGTGCGGCAATGGGAAGTCCAATTGTGCCCACGGTCACATCCATGAGGTTCAGGATCCTTGATCCATACAGGCTCAGGTCAAGAGAGCTGTAGCTCAGGGCAGAGGGCATGCCTGCAGCTGCCAGGAGGATCATCAGAAAGATGCTCGCTCTCTTTCTGCTCGCACCAGTCTGGCCCATGATGGCAGCCACATTCATCTCCATCATGGATATCGACGAGGTGAGGGCGGCGGAGAACAGGAGAGCAAAGAAGGCCACGGAGAATATTTGGCCGTAAGGCATCAGCTCAAATGCTCTGGGCAAGGTGGTGAAGGCAAGCTCTGCACCTGCGGCAGGCTCCAGGCCGAAGGTGAAGACCAAAGAGAAGATGGCTATCCCCGCCAGCATAGCGGCCAGAAGATCGGAGAAGGTGATGATCAACGCTGACTGTGGTATATCCATATCGTCCTCCAGGTAGGCGCCATAGGTGATGAGAATGCCCATGCCCACTGACAGGGAGAAGAATGCCTGGCCAATAGCCGCGCTCCATACATCAGGACGGCGGAGCATGGAATAATCCGGCTGGATAAAAAAGTCCATGCCGGGATGAAATCCGGGGAGGCTGACGCAGAACAGGACCAAAGCCACTAAAATGAGAAATGCGAACGGGATCATGATCGATACGATCCTCTCAATTCCCATGTTCACCCCCAGGCTCACAATCAATCCCGTCGCCAGCACTGAGATCAAGAAATATGCTAATGGCTCTAGCGATGAGGTGAAGGAGGAGAAGGTGACTGTAGAGCCCAGAAGAGAGAAGAGCAGATATGCCAGGGTCCAGCCCATTATGACCAGGTAGTAGCTCAGGATTAAGAGGACGATCAGGCAGATCAGCCAGCCGACGATCTCAAACCGTTTTCCGGCCCGGCCAAAGGAGGCGACCAGATTTCTCCTCCAGTGCCTTCCCACCGCCATCTCAAGGATCATCAAAGGGATGGCAAGGCCCACTACTGCCAAAAAATAGGGGATCAGATAGGCTCCGCCTCCATTCTGTCCCACAACCATTGGGAAGCGCCAGATATTGCCTATGCCCACCGCGGAACCAATGGCGGCCAGGACGAAGACCAGGCGAGAAGACCATCTCTCCAACTCTTTAACACCTCTTCTTTCCGCTCAAAAACGGGTGGATCGGGTTGGTTCAATTAAGGATCGAACTGAAAACCGGCAGCCAGCAAAAAGAAGGCGATTCCAGAAAAATTGAAATCAGGCCCTCTTTTCTGTTCTCACGATCAGAACCGGGCGGTTGGCGATCCTGGCGGTGTCATAGGTCGTGCTGCCGACAACCATCTGCTCCAGCCAGCCGGCTCCATGTGAGCTCATGGCAATCAATGATGCATCCTCGTTGTCTGCCAATGAGCTGATCTCATGCGGCGCATCTCCCACCTTGACATGGGTCGTAACCTTCAGCCCAGGCCTATCAATCTCCTTGACGATGGAGTTGAGCTTGCTGCCAGCCACCCGCACAGCAGCATCTATCTGCTCGTCGCTCTCGCCGCTGGATACGACATACACCAGCCCGATCTCGCTTGTCTCTTTCATTCCTTTGACGAGGAGTATCGCATCCTTTGCGGGATCTGAGAAGTCCGTGGGGCAAATGACCTTGGTAAAGA
Organism: Methanosaeta sp. UBA458; assembly: GCF_002496085.1. Lineage (NCBI taxonomy): Archaea > Methanobacteriati > Methanobacteriota > Methanomicrobia > Methanotrichales > Methanotrichaceae > Methanothrix > Methanosaeta sp. UBA458. The sequence continues at coordinate 20,771 of NZ_DAIK01000060.1, forward strand.
GGCTCCTGCAGAACCGGCCCAGGTTATCTCCCTCTAAAACCTTGTATCGCATTATCAGAAGATCGGTTTGCCCATAGCGCAGAACATCGCGGGAGACGCTCCCAAGAAGTAGGCCGCTTATCCGCCCCCTTCCCCGCGCCCCAACCATTATCAGCGTAGCATTCTCCTCATCTGCTACCCTCTGGATGGTCTTTGCTATACTTCCCTCCATTATCGTCTCCACCCTGGTCTTGACCTCGATCCTGAGGGCTTCAAGGTAGCGCTTCTGCTCTTCGATCTTCTCTTTGGCCTCTGCGACCTCGGCTGTCGGATCCCATACCCGCTCCACGGCCTTTCTTTGAATCACATGCAAGAGCACCACAGTCTTCTCACCGGGAAGCTCGGCTATGCACTCAAGCAAGTTCTGCGAATACCTGGAAAAATCGGTTGGAATGAGAATTCTCTGAAACATAATAGCATTTAGGCTCAACAGTTTATCAATGTAGTGGTATTAAGTGGAAGACTTATTATCTCAGAGATGAGTTGGGATCGAATATGTTTAGGAAGAGGCATGTGCTCAGCATGCGAGAGTTTTCCAAAGAGGAGATCGATTCCGTTCTGGACCTTGCCCAGTCTCTGGAGCCCTTGGCTCGAGGCAAGAAGAGCAGTATGCTCGCGGGCAAGATTCTGGCTCTCCTCTTCTTCGAGCCCTCAACCAGAACCCGAATGTCCTTTGAGACGGCGATGAAGCGACTGGGAGGAAGCGTGATCAACCTAGGTCCAGCGGAAGGCAGCTCCATCTCCAAGGGTGAATCGCTGGCGGATACGGTTCGGGTGATAGGTGGTTATGCCGATGCCCTGGTCATCCGCCATCCCAAGGAGGGGTCAGCCCGCCTGGCTTCCCAGTTCTCGCCCGTGCCGGTGCTCAATGCCGGTGATGGAGCAGGTCACCATCCCACCCAGACCCTGCTGGACCTGTATACCATCAGAAAGGAGAGCCGCCTGGAGAATTTGCATGTCGCCCTGGTAGGCGATCTGAAGTACGGCCGCACCGTCCACTCCCTGGCCTATGCCCTCTCCCTTTATGGAGCAGATATCACCCTGGTCTCCCCGCCCACCCTGAGGATGCCCGATCCCATCAAGGCCGACTTATCGAGCAAAGGCACCATTGTGCGCGAGACAGCCGACCTGGGCGAGGTGATAGACAATGTGGATGTGCTCTATATGACCCGCATCCAGAGGGAGAGATTCCCTGACCCGGTGGAGTACCAGAAGGTGGCAAGCAGCTACCGGATTACCCCTGAATCTCTGGCCGGCTCACAGCAGAATCTGATCATCATGCATCCCCTTCCCAGGGTGGATGAGATCTCACCTTCTGTCGACGACAGCTCTCATGCTCGCTATTTCCAGCAGTCCTTTTATGGGGTTCCGGTGAGAATGGCTCTATTGAAGATGCTCCTAGAAGGTGATCAGGTTGACTGATTTTTCCGCGATGACAGATAAAAATAACGAAAAAATCAATAAAAATAAGGAAGAGCCCGGAGGGCTGCGGGTCAAGCCCATCAATAATGGAACGGTCATCGATCATATTGCCGGTGGTCAGGCGCTGAACGTCCTCAAGATCCTGGGCATATCCGGTACCACAGGAGCTACTGTTTCCGTGGTGATGAATGTGGAGAGCAAGAAGCTGGGCAAGAAGGATATAGTCAAGGTCGAGGACCGGGAGCTGCGAGAGGAGGAGCTGAACCGGATCGCACTGATAGCTCCTGCTGCCTCCATCAATATCATTCGTAACTGCAGGGTGATAGAGAAGCGACCGGTGGACCTGCCCGATGAGATCGTGGGCGTGGTGCGCTGCCAGAATCCCAACTGCATATCCAATACTCATGAGCCGATAAAATCCCGAATGCTGGTCAAAGTAAAAAATCCGGTATTGCTCCGCTGCCTTTACTGCGAGCAGCCTCTTGCAGATGGGATTGCAGAATACTTGATCTAGTGAAGCGGCCGGATGGAGAACCAACCGCCCAAGCCATAGGGGATGCGAAAGTATAAGATAGGATCGTCGCAAATTGACGGCCCAGGTTGAGAATAAGGTTCCAGTAAAATCAGGATGGAGTAAGAAATGACGGTTAAAAATGGCGATTTCATCAGAATTGACTATACAGAGTTCGTTGATGGCCAGGCAATAGCCACCACCGTTAAGGATCTGGCAGAGGAAAAGGGAATTTTCAGCGAGGAGATCCAGTACGGCCCACATCTGGTGGTGGTGGGAGCAGGCCAGCTGGTAAAAGGCTTTGAGAGCGATCTGGTCGGAAAAGAGATAGGCTACTCTGGAAGGGTGGAAATGGATCCCGAGAATGCCTTCGGCCTGCATGATCCCAAAAATATAGAACTAGTGCCGTTGAACAGGTTCAAGGAAGAAAGGCCAGTTCCCGGAATGCGGGTGGGCATGGATAACCGGACGGGTACGGTTACCAGGGTGATCGGCAGAAAAGTGAGCATAGACTTCAACCATCCTCTGGCAGGAAAGACTGTAGTCTACGAGTACACCATAAGGGAAACGGTTGAGGATCAGACCGAGAGGCTGAAAGCCCTTATCAAGACCTTTGGCCGGGTGGATCTTGAAGCGGAGATAAAGGATGAGGTAGCGGTGATCACCGTACCCTGGGAGTTGAACTATTATAAGGAATGGGTTATGATCCGCCGCGGTCTGGCTGAGATGATAATCCAGCATCTGGGCATGAAAGAGGTGCACTATATCGAGAAGCACACGGGAGAGAAGGTCCGGGCTGAGCTCATATCCCCTCCAGGAAAAGAGAGCGGATCTGAGGGGCCCCAGGATATGGAATCAAAGACAGCAGAGGAGAGTTCGGTCTCTGGTGATGCGGCGGTCTAAAAGACCAAGATATAAATAAAATTATAAAATCTTTTTTCTTTTACTTTTTGATTATAGGGCTTCGAAGGCATTGCATCCGTTGGTTTGTATCGTATTGCATGGAGAGGCCCGGGCTGCATATTCAGCCGGGCCCGCCATCTAATGCCAGCGCCCTTTGATCTTTCATCGGATATTCTATATGCTATTCATGCTTCAGCGGAAGTAGAATCCGCTGCGATATGACGACCAGGACCAGCTGTTCGTGTAGTAGTATGTGGTAGCGCCCAGCCCGTAGACATTTGCTGCCCACCAGGGATCATAGACCACAGGATCGTAGACCACAGGGGCAGTATATGTATAGACGGGAGTGTAGGTCGGGTAATAGTAGGTCGGATAGTAATAGGTTGGGTAGTAGGTATAGGTCGGATAATAGCTATAGCTGTAGTAATATGCACCTGGGCTGAGCCAGTCGTAGAATCCGCCGAAGTCATGATAACCATCAGACGGGCCTCCGTGGTGATGAGATCCGCCGTAATCCTCGAAGGCTGCCCCTACGGCAACTAAGAGTCCCAATGCGAGCACTGCCAATATCAACTTGATTGCTTTTATTTCTGATTCCTCCATGCACCTTGTTCCCTAGCCAAATATTAAAAGGTGGTTTTTATGTAGATATCACCTAGCTTCTATATGAATCCTCCATGAACCTCTTGATGCTGAATTAATCCATTTCGGAGGCAGGAGGGGGCAATCTGGAATTAAAAAAAATAGTGTTGCCGCTCTAAAACTTGCTGGCACATAAACGATATCAATCGGCATGGCACCCCTCAGCGGTCATGATATCCTGACAGGGCGTTAATGCTCTTCTCCGATGGAGGCGTAGCCTTTTCGATATCAATCGACCAGTAATCTTCCTCGCGAAGATCCATAAAAAATCAGATCAGTAGTAACCCTGTCATTCATTGTGCGCGCCGGTCATTGATCAGGCACTTCTATATGCAGGGTGTTCAGCATATCCCTTATAACCTCCCAGGGGAAGGTGGATATGACCCGGCAGTCGGTATTTCCCCTGTAGATCCCGTCCTCATACTCTTTGCCATCGGGAGAGTAGCTGGCCGCGACGATCAGATCGCCCTCCTCATACTGCCCCCCGCCCAGATTCTGCCTCTCGAACCTAAAGTTGCCCAGCACCCCTGGCTTTCCATCGATCAAAGGCTGATAGATGGCCGGCTCGTCAGCTCCTGCATTTATGAGGGCGTCCCAGACGATATACGCATTGGCAGTAGTATTGGCGAGCATGGGCACATCATATCTGGTGAGAATGAGGAAGATGAAGTGATCGCTGCCGTCTACAGTCAGATTGTATCGGGTGAAATTGATCCCATCTGATGTAACGCCCTGGGTGGGTGCTTCAACCACCACGATGTAGTCCTCAGTGGTGTTCATATCAAAAGAGACATTGTAGGGCCCTACCGGCCCGGATTCATGAGCTGCAGAGGCCAAAGAGGCCAGTTCCAACACCAGAAGAAGGGTTAGAGTGAATAGCTTTCCTTTCTCATGCATCGCTCGTGCCGCCATCATCATTAAAAGGCCAATTCTCCTGGGACCCATTTTATCCTTTTGGTAGCAGGCAGATGCGTCTGGCCCTG